>NZ_JCANSZ010000007.1:0-281353 GCF_059570535.1 Streptomyces sp. CNP082 | reverse complement strand
AGCAGACGCTCCCAGGTGCCGTCGGCCGACCAGCGCCGGTGCCGCTTGTACACCGTCTGCCACGGCCCGAAGCGATCCGGCAGGTCACGCCACTGAACTCCCGTCCGGACACGGAACAGGACGCCATCGATCACCTTGCGATGATCGCTCCAGCGGCCACCACGGTTCCCGCCACGAGGCAGGAGCGGCTCCAGCCGCTCCCACTCCGCGTTCGTCAAAGACCCTCGTCCAGCCACTCCCACAGCCTGGACCAGCCCACAAGGCCCTGTCAGCAGATCCGAGAAACAGAACCTAGGCGCCAACCGCGCCGTCCGCCGAGCGGCGCTGCCGCAGTCTGCCCAAGAGTCGGAGGGGGATGGGGAGGCGTCGCTGCTCTCTCCGTGGGGCGGCGTATCCGTAGCCGTAGTAATCGCTTTCGCCCTTCGCAGGCGCCATGTTGAGGATACTGCCGAGCACGTCGGTGGGGGTGCATCGGAGTGCGCGGACGGCGTCGGCGAGCTGACCGCGACGTGTCCGCCCGTAGCGGACCACCAGCAGGTAGCCGTCCAGCGCCGGTGCCATCGCGGGAACGTCGGACAGCGGGAGCACCGGCGGGGTATCCACCACCACGTGATCGAAGCTCTCAGCAAGGTCGCTCAGCACCGCCCGGTACTGGGCGGAAGCCAGCATCTCCGCTGGGTTGGGGGGGATTACTCCGCTTGTCAGGACGGAGAAGGAATCCGTGGGCTGCAGCACTTCGCTCGTGGTCGCCTGGCCGATCATCACGGTGGTGAGCCCTGCGTCCTGGACCAGGCCGAGCCTGCGCGCCAGGCAGGGGCGTCGCAGGTCGGCATCGACGAGGCACACGGAGGCGCCGAGTTCGGAGAGCGCCGCCGCGAGGTTGACCGCGACGCTGCTTTTCCCCTCGCCGGGTAGTGCACTGGAAACTGCGATGATCTTTGGCGTCCGGTCCACGTCCAGGAATCGCAGGGTGGTGCGCAGCCGCCGGAATGCCTCTGCACGGAGGCCGAAGGCGTTCTCCTGGCTGGCGAGGGGATGCTCCGAGGCCCGTGCGTCATACGGGATGCTGCCAAGCACCGGGGGCACGCCGCCTTCGGGCAGGGCTGCGCTGAGAGAGTCGGTCAGGTCACGGCGGCTGCGCACCGACGAGTCGCGTGACTCCCGCGCGACGGCGAAGCCGACGCCGAGAGCCAGCCCTCCCACCAGCCCCAGCGACAGATTGAGCGTAAGGCTGGGGGAGGTGGGAGCCGTGGGCACGGCAGCGGGCTCGATGATGCTCAGCCGCACCGGTGACGACTTGGACCCCACTGGCCGTTCGATCTCGGGGATGACCTCGGTGAACCGGTCGGCGACCGCATTGCTGATCCGGGCGGTGCGCGACGGCTTGGAGTCGGTGACGCTGATCCTGAGGAGCACCGTGTCGAGTGGTACCTCGGTGCTGATGACGTCCCCCAGTTGTGCGGGCGTCATGTCGAGGTCCAGCGCCTCCACGACCGGCTCTGTCACCTGTGGGCTCGACACCGCCTTCGCGTAGGAACGGACGCGCGCCTGGGCGAAACTGTTGCCTTCGTTCAGCGTGACCGTGTCCTCGGTGGTCTGGAGCGACACGAAGAGGGTGCTGGTGGCCCGGTATTGGGGAACGGCGGCGGAGGTGGCGAGCGTCCCGAGCACCGCGCCCAGCGTTCCCAACACCACGATGGCACGCCATCGGCGGAGCAGGGTCGGCACGTGATCAAGCAGGTTCACAGGATTCGTCCCCCATCGCCTCCGGTACGCGCGGGCGCTACTCGGAAGGAAGTTGAGCACATGCCTTATGTCTTCTATAAGGGGGGTGGCTCCCCATTAACCCTTTCGGGTGATTCAACTCGCTAAGCCGTTAGGAGGGCGTTTCGGAAGGACAGGGGATGGATGTCTGATCGAAGACTGCCGGGGGGCGCCGCCAGTTTCGAACAGCTCTAGGAGCGTTGAAAGATGCTCAGACGATCCGTATGGCGCACCGCCCTCATGGCCCTCGCAGTGGTTGCCGTTCTCTTCACGGCACCGCTGACGGGTGCGGAGGTCGCGCATGCGCAGACCTACCCGCCGCCTACCCCGCCGAGCCTCAGTGTCAACCCCTTCTTCGTAGTCGCTGGTGACCCGGTGCAGTTCACGGCGCAGGGCTTCAACCCCAACCAGCAGGTGGTCGCCGTGCTGAGGGACCGGCCGAGCGCTCCGCTGGGCACCTTCCAGGCCGACGCGCTCGGCAGGGTGTCCGGAAGCGTCACGATTCCCAGGTCGACCGGCGTGGGCTTCCATGAACTTCAGCTCAAGGGGCAGAACCCCGACCTCACGGCGTCGGCGCTCCTGTTGGTCTTCCCGCGCGTGTTTCCTCCTGCCGGGGAGTCAAGTGAGCAGGAAGAGCAGGAGCCGGCGAAGGCCGACGCCAACATCGGGCCGCGCCACGTGGGTGGCGCCGCGGCCTTGGTCGCGCTCGGTGGCGGAGCGTGGCTGGGAGCCCGGCGCCTGAGGAACGGGAACCGGTGACCGCCGGCTTGGCGACGCGATGGCCGCACGTCGACTGACGCGCCTGCTCTTGCGCCTCAGGGGGTTGACCGGCAGGCCCCGCCCCTGGCGAAGCCGGCTGTCGCCGCGACGCCGGGCCCGGGACCGCTGGCGGTTCCGGGCCCGGCATCTGCTGCTGGGCTGTGCCGGTCTGCTGCTGGTCGGCGCCGGCTGGCTCGTGGTCACCGGGCTGCTGGCCCGCAGCGAACTCCTCGCCGCGCAGCGCGAACTGGAGACGGCGCGACAGTCGGCCTTCGCCAACCCTGACGAGTCCCGGACGGCTTTGAGCGCCGCAGCCGGACACGCCACGCAGGCGCGCGCTCTCACCTCGGGGCCGGCCTGGTTCCTCGCCGACGCCCTGCCGGTCCTCGGCGGTCCCGCCGAGACGGTTCGTGGTGCGGCGTACGCGGCCGACCGGCTGACGCGGGACGTGCTGCCCCCGCTGGTGCGGCTCGCCTCCGATGTGGACGGCGAGAACCGCCACGGCGGCGGCCTTGGCGCCCTGTCGTCCAGGCTTCGGCACGCAGCCGGGGACCTGGAACGGGCGGCGCAGGCAACCGAGGAGGTGCGGGCAGCGGTGGAGGCGCTGCCGCGCCGTACCTGGCTGCCCACCGCCGATGCGCGTGACGAGTTGGTCCGCCAGGTCGATCGCCTCGCCACCGCGACCGACGACGCCGCCCTGGCGGCCCGCCTCCTTCCCCCCATGCTGGGCGACGACGGTGCGCGCAGGTATTTCGTGGTCTTCCAGAACACCGCCGAATCCCGGGGCACCGGCGGAATGGCGGGGGCCTTCGCCGTGTTCACGGCCGACCACGGCGTCTTGCGTTTCGAGCACTTCGGCACGGGCTCCGAACTGTCGGACAGCCGACCCGACATCGAGCTCGGTGCCGAATTCGAGGCCCAGTACGCTGCCGCCGCTCCCACCCGGGTGTGGGCGAACTCCAACCTCAGCCCGCACTTCCCCAACGCCGCGCGCATCTGGGCGGCCACGTGGCAGAAGCACAGCGGCCAGCGGGTGGACGGCGTCATCGCGCTCGACCCCACCGGCCTCGGGCGCCTGCTTGAGGCGACGGGCCCGGCCCGGCTGCCGGACGGCACAGTGCTCACCGGCGGCACCGCACGCGATCTAGTCCTGCGGACCGCTTACGACCGCTTCCAGGACGACACGGAGCGCCAGACCTTCCTCCTCGACGTGGCGCGCACCGCCGCCGCGGCCCTGACCGGTGCTCTCGACGACGGTGAGCGCATGCCCTCACTGCTCGAAGCGGGGGCCGACGTGCTCGGGGAGGAGCGCCTGAAGGTGTGGAGCGCGCTCCGGGACGAACAACGGCGCCTGGAGACCAGGACCGTGAGCGGGATCCTGCCGGAGGACCCCGGACCATTCGCGGGTCTCGTCGTCAACAACGCCGCCGGCGGCAAACTCGACTACTACCTGGAGAGACGGCTGCGCTGGACGCCCGGACGCTGCTCCGCCCTGGGCCGTACCGTCACCGTGAAAATCACCCTGAGCAACAACGCCCCGGGGTCAGGACTCCCTGCCTACGTCACCCAGCGCGGCGACGACCCCCACTACCCCACCCAGCCAGGTGACAACCGGTTGCTCGTGTCCTACTACGCCTCCTCGGGCGCGTTTCTCACCGGGGGCGAGCTGGACGGCCGCCCGATCACCGTGCACAAGGGGGTCGAACGCGGCCACCCGGTCCTCACCATGGATGCCGAACTGCCCGCACAGTCCACCCGGGTCCTCACGCTCCACCTGGTGGAGCCAGTGGGCGAGGAGGGTGACCGGACGCCGGTGCTGCTGCGTCAGCCACTGGTCACCCCGATGCCGGTCACGGTGGACCCCTATCCGGGCTGCGAGTGACCGGACGGCCGCCGGTCACCGTCGCCTGCACCGCTCAGCACGGCACGGGCGATCCGCTCCACCGACTCCTCGATCCGCGCCGCACACGCCCGCAACACCGACCCGTCCGAACCGACGGGGTCCGCCACGTCCTGTACGGCGCCCGTCCCGCGGACGCTTCCACGCCGGGCGGCTGCGGCCCGGACAAGCGCCCTGAGCCGGGCGGCCGGGTCCACGATCCCCGCCGCGTCCTCCTCTCGCAGCAGCAGGACGAACTCCCCCAGCGTGAAGGCCCGGCGTAGTGCACGCGCCGGGGCAAGTCGCACCGCGGCCTCGCGATGCTCAACAGCGGCGCCCAGCACCAGGTCAGCATGCTCGACCAGCTCGGTGGTCAACCGCCGTGCGACCGGCTCCGCGAGGTCTCCGCCCCGGGACTGGAGGATCGCCGTCACCGCCGGTGGCACCGGCGTGCCGGGATCCGCCGCCGTGCCCGCGCTGGTCACTCCGATGGGCACCCGGCCGGGATCGGCCAGCCGCTGTCTGAGCAGCCCCGCCGCAAGCGGTGAGCGGTACAGGTTGCCGGTGCACACCATGAGGACGCTGGTGCGGAATGGTTCTGACATGGCACCAGTATGCCAATTCATCAATAAGAAGGATATATCAAGGAAGAATGCGTGATTCTATGCTTTGGTGCGCTTACCTGGGAACATGCTGAGTGCCACGGCAGCACCACAATCGGATGCTGGTCGTCTTCGCGTGATGCGGGTCATCGCCCGCATGAACGTCGGTGGTCCGGCCGTCCAGGTCACCGCCATGCTGCGTGGTCTCGACCCGGCTCGCTTCGAGCAGCGGTTGTTCGCCGGATCGGTCGGCCCCGGCGAGGCCGACCATATCGACAGCCGCGCCCCCGACGTGCCGGTCTGGCGAGTGGCCGCGCTGGGCCGGGCGGTCCGGCCCGGCGACGATCTGCGTGCGGTGCGGGAACTCACCGCCGCGATGCGCCGGTTCCGGCCGCACATCGTCCACACGCACACCGCGAAGGCAGGCGCCCTGGGCCGCGTCGCCGCAGTCCTGGCGCGGGTGCCCGCTCGCGTGCACACATATCACGGCCACCTGCTGCACGGATACTTCTCGCCCCGCGTCACCGGCATGGTCGTCCACGTGGAGCGGCGGCTGGCCCGGCACACCGACCGGCTGGTGGCCGTCGGTGTGCGGGTGCGGGACGACCTGATCGCCGCCGGGATCGGACGGCCGGAGCAGTACGCGGTCGTGCCGCCGGGGACCGCACTGCCCACGCCCCCGTCGCGTGCGGACGCCCGGAGGCAACTCGGCGTGCCGCCGGACAGCCCTGTCGTGGCGTATGTCGGCCGTGTGACACGGATCAAGCGGCCCGACCGGTTCGTGGCCGTTGCCCGCGAGGTGCGGCGGGCCGTACCAGCCGCCCGGTTCGTGGTGTGCGGCGAGGGCGACCTCGCCGACGCGCTGGCCGGCCAGGCCGGCACGGAGGACCTGCTCCAGCCGCTGGGGTGGCGCGCGGACGTCGAGACGGTGTACGCGGCGGCGGACCTGGTGCTGCTCACCTCCGACAACGAGGGCATGCCCGTCAGCCTCATCGAGGCGGGCCAGGCCGGCGTCGCCGTGGTCGCCACCGACGTAGGCAGTGTGGCCGAGGTGGTGCGGAGCGGCGAAACCGGGCTGCTGGCCGCGCCGGACGTCGCGGAACTCGCCCGTCATACCGTGCGGCTCCTCGAGGACCCCGGGCTCCGCCGCGACATGGGCCGGCGGGCCCGCGCCTGGACCGTGCGCCGGTTCGGAGCGGAACGCCTCATCGCCGACACCGACCGCCTGTACGCCGAGATCGCCGTGGCGCACGGATGGTGGCCGCCGTCCGTGGCGAACGGCGCCGCGGCAGACACGACCGCAGCAGAAGAAGAGGGTGAACGCACGTGAACGTTGTTGTCACCGGCGGAGCAGGATTCATCGGAGCGAACCTCTGCCGCCGGCTCACCGCAGGCCGGAACGACCATCACGTCACCGTTCTGGACGACCTCAGCACCGGCCCGGCGGCGAACCTGGACGGGGTCGCCGCCGAGTTCGTCGAGGGCAGCGTCCTGGATGCGCGCCTGCTCGACGACGTGATCTCGTCGGCGGACGCGGTCGTCCACCTGGCCGCCCGCCCCTCCGTGCCCCGCTCCCTGGCCGATCCCCTCGCCAGCCACGAGGCCAACGCCACGGGCACGGTGCGGGTGCTGGAGGCGTGCCGCCGCCGCGGCGTGCACGTCGTCGCCGCCTCGTCCTCGTCCGTTTACGGGGACTCCGCGGAGCTGCCCAAGCACGAGGCGCTGCCCACGCTCCCGCTCAGCCCGTACGCCGCCAGCAAGGTCGCCACCGAGGCGTACACACTCGCCTACGGGGCGGCGTACGGTCTGCCGGTGCTCGTGCTTCGCTTCTTCAACGTCTACGGCCCGCTGCAGCCCGCGCAACACGCCTACGCCGCCGTCGTCCCGGCGTTCATCGACGCCATGCTGCGCGGGCGGCCGGTGACCATCTTCGGTGATGGCCTGCAGACGCGGGACTTCACCTACGTCGGCACCGTCGCCCGTGTTCTGGCGGACGCGGTGGAACGATCGGTGAGCTGCCCTGGGCCGGTGAACCTCGCCTTCGGCAGTCAGGTGTCGCTCCGTCAACTCGTCGAACAGCTCACCGTCGTCGTCGGGTCGCCGCCCCGGGAGACCCGGTACGAGGCGGCCCGTGCGGGCGACGTTCGCGACTCCCAGGCGGCCGACGGCCTGCTGCGGCGGCTGTTCCCCGACGTCACTCCCGAGCCTTTGGAAGCGGGCCTGGCGGAGACGGTGCGGTGGTTCCGCAAGCTCCCCGGGTACGTGCCTGGTCCGAGAGCCTCGGACGCAGGCTACGGAGCGGCCGGCGCGGGCGCTGCCCCGGCACCCGACGGTCCGCCCGGCCGGGAGCCAGCGGGCCCACCGCTGGAAGCGTGATCAGCACGCCGACGATGGTGGCGGCGGCCATGGCGGCGCCGCTGAGCGCGATGCCCGGCGGCGCGCCGGTCAGCACCAGCGCGGTGAGACAGCCGAGCGTCGCGACCCCGCACAGGAGCAGCACGGCCCGCGGCACCGTCAGTCCCACGCGGCGCAGCCGGTGGGCTGCGTGGTCGGTGCCGCCCCGTAGCAGCGGTTGTCCCGCCATGCGGCGCGAGAGCATGACAAGGGCGGTGTCCGCGGTGGCGATCAGGGTGGCCAGCCACACGCCGTGGAACCCGGTAGGGCCGTCGCCGCCGGCGTGGAGCACGGCAGCGGCCGAGGACAGGGTGAAGCCGAGGAAGAGGGAGCCCGCGTCACCGAGGAATATCCGCGCCGGATGCCAGTTGTGACCGAGGAATCCCAGGCACGCTCCGGCCAGGGCGGAGGTCACCATCACGAGCCCCTCTTCGCCCCCGGACAGCGCGGCCCCGCAGAGGAATCCGCCGCTGATCGCGCACAGCGACGCGGCTGCGCCGTCCGTGTTGTCCAGCAGGTTGACGGCATTGGTGGTGAAAACGATCCACGCCACGGCCAGGGCCGCGTCGATCCCGCCCCAGCCGGTGAGCTCGGGACTGCCACCCGCCGCCACCACCGCCGCCGCCGCCAGTATTTCGACGCACAGCCGCAGCCCGGGGCTGAGCGGACGCACGTCGTCGACGAGGCCGAGCACGGCCACGGCCGCGGCGGCGCCGAGGAGGACCCCCAGTGACGGGTCGAGCAGGTCGCGGGCGAGCGCGGTGCCGGCACCGATGGTGAGCGTGGCCGCAGCGACCGCGACCCCGCCGAGGTACGGCGTCGGCGCGGTGTGCGCTTTCCGGATGCCGGGCCGGTCGGTCAGATGGTGGCGGAGAGCGAGGCGCCGCAGCGGCTCGGTCATCAGCACCACGCCCAACAGGGCGGCGCCGGCGGCCGCCGCGGCGAGCGAGGCGCTCATCTTCCGCCCTCCGCGACCGGGGCCGTGGGAGCGGCCGAACTTCGCGGGCCGGGTACACCCGGCGCATCCGCCGGTTCGGTGCTGTCCTGCTGCTCTCGTGCCTCGGCGAGGGCGGCCCCAATCACCTCGTCCAGGGAGTGCCGGGGCCGCCATCCGGTCAGCTCGCGCAGCTTCGTGGTGTCCGGCAGTCTGCGTTCCATATCCTCGAAGCCCGGCCCGTACGCCTCGCCGTAGGGGAGTTGTCGCACCGCTGACGCGCTCCCGGCCTGGGCGATCACCCGTTCGGCGAGCTCGCCGACGGGGATTTCCTCCTCACCCCCGATGTTGAACGTCTCCCCGTCCGCCGCCGGGTTGTCCAGCAGGAGCAGCAGCGCCGCCACCGCGTCGGCAACGTGCAGGAAGCAGCGCCGCTGCCGGCCGGTGCCGTGGACGGTCAGGGGGGCACCGGCCACCGCCTGGCGGGCGAAGCGCGGGACGACCATGCCGTAGGCCGGGCTCTGCCGGGGGCCGACGACGTTGAAGAACCGGACGATGGTGGTCTTCAGACCCCGTTCACGGTGGTAGAGGTTGGCGAGTACCTCGTCCACGGCCTTCGCGGTGCTGTACGACCACCGGGCGACCGACGGGCTGCCAAGGATGCGATCGGCCATCTCGTCGAGCGCGCCGTGTGAGTTCTTGCCGTAGACCTCCGACGTGCTCGCCACCAGAACCCCGCGGCCGTGGCGATGCGCCGCATCGATGACTGTCTCGGTGCCTCGGATGTTCGTGACGAACGACGTCAGCGGCTGTTCGATGATCAGCTTGACCCCGACGGCCGCGGCAAGGTGCACCACGGCGTCACATTCTTGTGTCAACGTGTCCACCAGCGGGGCATCGAGCACGGAGCCACGAACGAACCGGAATCCGCCGTGTTCCATGGCCGCCGCAAGGTTCTCCGCGCGCCCGGTGGAGAGGTTGTCGAGTACCACCACCCGCCTGCCCCTCGCCAGCAGGCCATCGACGAGTTGAGAGCCGATGAAGCCGGCCCCGCCCGTGACCAGGTACGTCGTGCAGTAACTCATAGAGCCGCCACTCCGCCCTCTTGAGGAATTGTCGAGTCACCCAATTGTCACATCTGGTGGAGAGATGACCCCCGGGTATTTTCGGAAATGCACCCGGTTACTTAGTAAGAGTGAACCTCGGTTCCCTGTCGAGTAGTTGGGTCGTCTCGCGCGCATACAACCCGCAGGAAAACAGGTGGAGATTGGTGGCATTGTATTATTTTCGGAGGGCGGGTTGTTGTGTATAGCGACAGGCAGGGCAGGCGGCAGAAGCTGGTGGTCGTCGGTCAGGGATATGTCGGACTTCCCCTGGCCGTACGCGCCGTGGAATGCGGATTCACCGTCATCGGGCTCGACACCGACGCGCTGCGGGTCAAGCACCTGGAGTCCGGTGATTCGTACGTCGAAGATGTCAGCGATGCCCGGTTGGCAGCCGCGGTCGCCACCGGCCGCTACCAGCCGACGACCGACCACGACAAGGCTGCCGGCTTCGATATATGCACGATCAGCGTGCCGACGCCGCTGCGCGATGGCGTCCCCGACTTGCGCCACGTCGAGCGTGCGGGCCTGAACCTGGCGCCCCACATCACGCCGGGCGCCACCGTGATCCTGGAGTCGACCACCTACCCGGGCACCACGGAGTGCCTGCTGCGGCGGCGGCTGGAGGACGGCAGCGGCCTGCAGGCCGGGCCCGACTTCCACCTCGGCTACAGCCCTGAACGGATCGACCCCGGCAACTCCCGCTGGCGCCTGGAGAACACCCCCAAGGTGGTCGCCGGTATCGATGCCGCCTCGCTGCGCAGCATCGAGCGCTTCTACAGCCGCCTCGTGGAGCGCACCGTGCCGGTGGGCTCCTGCCGCACCGCCGAGCTGTGCAAGCTGCTGGAGAACACCTTCCGGCACGTCAACATCGCACTGGTCAACGAGCTGGCCATGGTCTCCAGATCGCTGGATGCCGACATCTGGGAGGCCATCGAGGCCGCCGCGACCAAGCCGTTCGGATTCATGCCCTTCCGCCCCGGCCCCGGCGTGGGTGGGCACTGCCTGCCGATCGACCCTTGCTATCTGTCCTGGCAGGTCAGGCGCCTGCTGCGACAGGACGTCAGGACTGTCCAGCTGGCAAACGAGATCAACGGCGCCATGCCCGACCACGTCGTGGCGCGGATCAGCCGGGGACTGAACGCGCGCGGCAAGCCGGTCAACGGCTCCCGCGTCCTGCAACTGGGCCTGGCCTACAAGAAGAACACCGGCGACATCCGCGAGTCGCCGGCCCTCGTGCTGGCACGGTCCCTGGTCGGGCTCGGCGCCCGGGTGGTCGCCGTGGAACCGCACACAGACCCCGCGCTGCTGCCTCAGGACATCAGCCGCGTCGAGCTGACCGAGGCCGAACTCCGCGCGGCCGACGTGGTGGTGGTCGCGACCGACCACGACGCCTTCGACTACGCGCTCGTCGAGCGGGCCGGGGCGTATGTGTTCGACACCCGCAACAGGTGCCGCCGCGGTGAGCACGTCGAGGTGCTGTAGGACGTGCCCGGCGGATCCTCGGGCACCGCTCCGGTACGTCCCACGCGGGCGCGAGTCGCCGGCATCCCGCGCACGTGGCTGCCACGCCGGCCCCACCTCGCCGCATTCGCCTCGCTCAGCGCCGCCGGCCAGGCCGAGTCCGTGCTGTCGTTCGCCACCATCGCCGTGCTGGTCCGGGTCGCCGGTCCGGCGGAGGCGGGACAGGTGTTCTTCGCGCAGTCCTTGGCCACGGTCTGGTTTCTGGTGTGGGACCCGCGCATGGAGGACGCCATGCAGCACTTCGTGCCCGCCGCGCAACGGGGCGACCCTGGCCGGGGTACCCGGCTCTACCACCGGTTGCTGCGTGTAGACGTCGCGACGGGCGCGGCGGCCACGGTCGTCGGCGTGGCGGTCGTGATCGCCGCCGCCGCCTGCGGACGGCTTCCCGACCAGTTGGGCACGTTCCTGGTGCTGGCGGTGGTGGCCGCGGGCACGGCCACCCCCTCGGGCAGTGCGTCGGCCGGCTACGCCCTCGCCGACCGGCTGTCCCGGCTCGGCCGGATACGCGTGGTGCTGGCCCTGGCCGGGTGCGGGGTGACGCTGCTGGCTCTGCTGACCGCCGGGCCGGCCGGCTATCTGGCGGCAGGCGCGGTCTCGGGCCTGGCGGCCACGGTGCTGCTCACCGCCGATGCCTGCCGCCACATGCGCCGGGCCTCTGGGGTTCCGCGCGGCGGAGCCGGTGGGAGAGCCGGCAGGGGAGGCGATGAAGGGGACGACGCCCGGCTGCCCGCGGGCCTGGTCCCCTTCGTGATGAAGAGTTCGGTGACCGCGTCGGTGGCCGTGGCCGCCGAGAACGGCATCTCGCTCCTGGCCGGGCTGCTCGGCGGGCCCACCCTCGTGACGTACCTCAAGGTCGTCGCCGCGCCCGGCCGCCTCCTCGCCAGCGTCGTCAACCCCGTTTCCGCGCAGCTTTATCCGCGCCTGGCGCGGGCACACGCCGGCGGGCGCCGCGCGGCGGTGATGCGTGACGCGCTCCGCTCCAGCGCGGTGACGTCCGCCGTGGGCGGAGCCGGCGTGGTGGTCGCGGTTCCGCTGTCCGGTCCGGTGCTCGGTCTCGTCTACGGCCCGGCGTACGCGGCCTTGGCCACGCCCGCCGTGGTGCTGCTGGCCGCGGCCGCGCTGCGGGGCACGGTCGTGTGGGGGAAGGTGCTGCCGTCGGCACTGGGCCGACCCGGTGTCCGGCTGGCGTTCGTGACGGCTGAGGGCCTGGGTCTGCTGGGTGTGCTGGTCGTCGCGGTCCGGAGCTGGTCCGGCGCCGCGGACGTGACCGCCGCCTTCGCCTGGGGCTCGCTGTGCCTGGTGGTCTTGAGCACCGCCGGCTGGTTCGCGGCTCTGCGGTCTCTCGTCAGGGCGATGCCCCCGCCGCGTGGTCCGGCGGAGCCGAGCCGCGACGGGTCGACGGGGGATTCCTCTCCTTGAGCGGCCCGCCACCGCACGGCGCGTCGTCCTCCTGGCCGAAAGCCAGGCCGGCGTAGACGAAGAACAGCAGCGTCATCATGGAACCGGCGAAGAACGTCATCTCGGAGAGAGACATGGCGAGCACGGCAACCGTGAACAGCAGGGAGGCGTCGCTGCGGGTGGCGCGCAGTGAGCCCAGCAGCGCAGCCAAGAACAGCGTCAGCAGCAGCAGGCCCGGGACTCCTGTGAAGGCGAAGACGCTGATGAACAGGTTGTAGGGCAGGACCTCCTCGGGGGTGTCCGACAGGTGCTCCCTGAGGTAATCCATGGACGAGACCTCCCCCCAGCCGCTCCCGAAGACGGGGTTGGCCATGCCGTCGCGAATCCCGTTGACGATGCTGTGTACCCGGTATCCGACGCTGTCCCCGTTGAGTCCGAAACGCTGGGACACCGAGTCGACGATCTCGAACCCCAGCACCGCCATGCCCAGGAGGACGGCGACGAGCCGGACCGGCGACCGCCTCGGCATCCGCCAGACGACGAGCATGACGACAGCGGCGAACCACACGCCGCGGGTCTGCGTCAGCAGGATCCCGCCCAGCAGCGCC
This sequence comes from Streptomyces sp. CNP082, assembly GCF_059570535.1. Lineage (NCBI taxonomy): Bacteria > Bacillati > Actinomycetota > Actinomycetes > Kitasatosporales > Streptomycetaceae > Streptomyces > Streptomyces sp. CNP082. The sequence goes on along the minus strand of NZ_JCANSZ010000007.1, from coordinate 268,388 downwards.
GCGGCGACCACCCAGCGGCCGGTGACACGGAGTTCGCCGCTGAGCAGGGGACACAGCGCGGCCAGCAGCAGCATTCCGGTCTGCGCCGGATCGCCGATGTCCAGGCCTACCAGCCGGGTCTGACCCTGAAGCACGCCGCCGGCGAGGTTGACCAGGGCGTAGCAGAGGATCACGCCGTAGACCACCCGCCGCTCAATGGCACCGCGACGCGACATTGCCATGAACGCCGCTGCGTAGACAGCGAGCCGCAACAGGGGCGTCGCCGACGCCCCGGCGATGGCCGTGGCCAGGAGGGACCAGGCCAGGAAGAGCGCCAGGGACGGGCCGACGAGCCGGCGCGCCGCTCCCTCACCCTCCTGGCGTGGCAGCGCCCCCACGCGCACCAGATACATCAGCAGCAACAGGTCGCTGAGAAGCAGCGGCCCCACCACCGGGGAGATGAGGGCGGTGGTGCCCAGCCCGTGGACCGTCACGACGGCCGCCGCCAGCAGCACGCCGGGCGGCAGCAGCAGAGCGGCGGCGACCGCGACCGCCCCGACCGGGGGGGACACCACCCCCCACCCCGCGTCACCCCCGGCCTGGGCTGTCTTGGACTCCGGCGACGCCAGCAGACCGGAGACCAGATCGCCGTGCGCGGCGAGGCCGTACGTGAGCAGGAGCAGGCCAGCCGCCGCGCCGGCCAGCGGCAGGACGGCATCCCGGGACGGGCTCCGCATCACACGAGGTCGCACGGTTCCTCCGCCTGCGCATCCGACGACGGCCGCACTCAGTCTGCCGTGAAGCGTGCACGGAAGGGTCCGCAAGCGGATCACATACTCCTTTCGGGTGAATCTGCCGCATCATCCCCCATATGGCTCTATGCCGTGCCACTCTGATCACAGAGGGTGACGATTCAACTCCGGGAGTCCGTATGGACGGCAGGGCAGATTCAGCCGCGGCGCCCCCACGGCGGGAGCCGCTGCGGCTGGAGCACGTGGCGGACCATCTCATTCCCGCGCTCGTCGAGGTGGAACGACGGGCCCACCACGCCAGCAGTCATTACGACGACGAGCCCTGGCGGGCGGAGAACTTCACCCGCGCGCTGCCCGGAAAGCGAGAGCTGAGCCTCGTCGCCGTGGTTCGGGGCAGGCCGGTCGGGTTCCTCATCGCCTCCCGGCAGCAGCACGGGGCGCACATCCACCGGTTGGCCACCGACCCGGGCCACTGGGGCACCGGCACCGCTTCCCAGATGCTCGACCGTTTCCTCGCCGAGTTCCCCGCGACCGTGACCGTCGTCTGCGACCCCCGCAACACACCGGCGCTCTCGCTCTACGAACGCGCGGGATTCCGTGTTACCGGCACCACACCGGCCGGGAAGGCCGCGCTGGCGCGCCCGGGCCTGGCCCGTGCCGCGAGGACGTCGGCAGAACGGTGAGGAGACGCCACGATGCTCTGCGGCAACCCGGCATTCGAGCGGAGCCTCTTCGTAGGGGCCCACCTCGACGACATCGAGCTCGCGGCGGCGGGCACCGCCGCCCGCCTGGTCCAGGCCGGGGCGCTGGTGCGTTTCCTGGTGATGAGCACCTCCGCCTACACCGCGTACGACGGAAGCCGCTGCCGCGAGGCCGGCGTGGCGGTGGCGGAGGGGAAAGAGGCCGCCGCGACGCTGGGCGTGAAGCGGCTGGACATCCTGGAGTTCCCGGCCAAGGACGTGGAGAACCACTCGACCGTGGTGGAGGCCATCAACGAGGTGGTCGACGACTTCAGACCCACCCTGGTCTTCACCCACTGGCCGTTCGACACGCACCGGTCCCACGCCAACACATCGCTCGCCACCATCGCCGCCGGCAGGTACTCCAACTCCATCGTCATGTACGAGCCGATCACGCCCGCCGGGCGTAGCTACGTCGGCTTCCGACCCCAGCTGTACGTCAATATCGACGACACCGTCGAGCTGAAGCTCCAGGCCTTGCGCCAGCACCGGTCGGAGTACGAGAAGTACGGCGGGGAGAAGTGGATCGAGGGCGTCGAGGCCCGCTCCCGCTACCGGGGCTACGAGATGGGCGCCCGGTACGGCGAGGCATTCGAGATCTCCCGCATGGAAGCCCTGATGTGACGGGAGAAGCATCGTGAGGGTCACCATCCACCAGCCCGAGCACCTGCCATGGCTCGGCCTCCTCGCCAAGGTGGCCGCCTGTGATCTGTGGATCGTGCTCGACTCGGTCCCGTACCGGAAGAACTACGTCCAGAACCGCAACCGGGTCTTGCTGGACGGGCGTCCCACCTGGCTGACCGTTCCCGTGTCAGCACCCCTCGGCACCCCCATCCACGAGGTGCGGATCTCCGAGGTGCCGCACTGGCGGCGGCGCTACCGGGGACGGCTGACGCAGGCGCTCGCCGTCACCCCGGGGGCGAGGCGCATCGGCCCTGTGCTGGAGCTGCTCGACGCGGCACCTGTCGCCGGCCGCCTGGCCGACCTCAACCTCGGCCTCGCCGGCTGGCTGCTCGGCCAGTTCGGTGTCACGGTGCCCCGCGTGCGCGCCTCCGCGCTCCGGATGCCGGGGACCCGAAGCGAATTGCTGGTCAACCTGTGCCGGGAGGTGGGCGCCGACGAGTACCTCTCGGGCCCCTCCGGACGCGAGTACCTGGACGTGGCGGCCTTCACCGAGCAGGGCATCACCGTGAGATTCTTCGACTTCGACCACCCCGCGTACGACCAGGGCGAGGCGCCGTTCGTCCCCTGCCTCTCGGCGGTCGACGCCTGGGCTCGGCTGCAACCGCCCGAGCTGCCCCCGCTGCTGTCCCACTACAGGCTCAGCCGCCCATGACCGCCCAGCATCCCCCGCGCAGGCTCACCGTCGTGACGTTCTCTGCCGCCCGGCAGCCGAATGTCACCGTCTCCAAGGACTTCAGCACCTGGGAGGCGCTGGGCAAGCAGCTCGGCCGGGCGCACTGCGTCTGGGCGGGTCCGCCGCTGGATATGCGGCGCGAATCGTTGCACGTCGTCAGGCGGAAGCGCCGGCCAGGCGTGCGCTCGCTGGCATGGGTGGTCTGGGCGGTCATGACCGGCACGCGGCTCGCGCGCGCCGCCGCCCGTCAGGGAGAGGTCGTGGTGCTCAACGGCGCCGAGCCGTGGGGGTGGCTTGCCGCGTGGCTGGTCTCGCGCCGCGTCAGGCGTCCCTGGCTGATGGACGTGCATGGCGACTACCTCGGACTGCCCGTCGCTTCGCTGGGACGCCGGCGCCGGGCGGTGCTGCGCCGGGCCGTCGTGGTGTTCGCCCAGCGCAGCAGCGCCCGCCGCGTCGTCGCCCGGCCGATCGCCGACGCGCTGCGGCGACGCGGCATCTCTTCCGTCCTGATCCCCTCCCGGCTGCTTCCCGACTGGGAGCAACTCCTGCCGCGCGCCCGGCCACCGCTGGCAGATCCCTCCGCTCCCCGGCTGTTGGCGGTGGGCCGGCTGCACCAATCGAAGGGGTACGACCTGCTGCTCGCAGCCGTCGCCCAGCTCGTCGCGACCCTGCCCGGCCTGCGGCTGCACATCGTGGGGGACGGGCCGCTCCGGGCCCCCCTCGCGCAGCAGGCCCACCACCTGGGGCTCAGCGGCCATGTGGCGTTCCTCGGCGCGCGGGACGTGGCGGAGGTGCGCGAGGAGATGGCCGGCGCGGACCTCTTCGTCATCTCCTCGCGGGACGAGGGGATGCCGCGCACGCTGATGGAGGCCGCGGCCTCCGGCGTTCCCGTCATCGCCACCTCGGTCGGCGGCATCCCGGCGGCCACCGAGGGCTGGGAGAGCGTGACCCTGGTCGACCCCGAGCCGGCGGACATCGCGGCGGGCGTGCGCCGCGTTCTCGGATCTCCCTACAGCGCCGGGCAACTGGAAGCCGTGCGTCACCGCGCCCTCGCGACGTACGGCTTCGAGACCAACATCGCCATGCTGGCCACTCTCTTCCATTCCGTGGCCGCTGCGCCGTCCACTTCAGACTGACACGGAGGGAAACACCCGAACATGAGCAATAACACCGCGAGGCGGGCGGCGATGCTCCGCCGATGGGTCAGGCAGGCGGGCGTGAGGCCGGTCACCTCGGTACTGAGCGGGCATCTGGCGATGCGCGCGCTGGGGGCGGGCATCCGCCGGTGCACCCCGCCGGGCATCGCGGACTTCACCCGCTCCGGCGGCCGGATGGCCACGTCGGCGGGCGCGTTCCTGGAGAGCCTGGGATGGCAGCCGAGCCAGGTTGCCGAGGTGCTCGGCGAGTACGGGGAGGTCGCCGGGCAACTGGCTGCCCGCTACGCCGAAACGGAGCTGTACTACCCGAGGACCCACGGCGTCGAGGCCGAGACCAGCGCCGCGCTCTACGGTCTCGGCAGGCTGCTTCGGCCGCGATGCGTCGTGGAGACCGGGGTCGCCGACGGCCGCTCCTCCTGGCTGCTGCTCGCCGCTCTGGAACGCAACGGGGCAGGCGTGCTGCACAGCTTCGACGTCCACGCCACCGCCGGCCGTCTGGTAGCCCACGACCCCCGGTGGCGGCTGAACATCCTGGGCGCCGCGACACCCGAGACCTCACTGAGACGGGCGCTCGCACGCATCGGGGAGATCGACCTGTTCTTCCACGACAGCGACCACATGTACCTGCCGCAGTTGTTCGAGTACGGCGAGGCGTGGCCCCGGATGACCCCGGGCGGGGTGCTCGCGAGCGACGACGTGAACTGCAGCAGGGCGTTCATCGACTTCTGCGCGGCCAAGAGCCAACGCCCCGCATTCCTCTTCGACTCCAGGAAGATCAGCGGTGCGGTGCGCCTGGCCGCGGCGCCGCAGCCGCTTGCCGAGAACCCACAGCCGGTCGGCTAGGCCGATGGGACGGATGGCGAGGGCTCCGCAGGGGGCGCGTCCCCGGCTGGTCTACGTCGTGCCCCACCTGTCCGAGACCGAGTCCGAGCACTTCGCGCACATCCCGGCGCTGCTCGCCGCGCTCGGCGAGCGGATCGACGTCGTGGCAGCCGTCGAACGGGGCGCACCCCCCGCCCGGCTGCCCGGGGTGCGCCTGCTGCTGCGCGTCCCCGGCCGGGGCCGGCTCGGCCGGGCGCTGGGCACGGCTCTCACGATCCACCGCTGCGCCCGCGCGGGCTATCGCACGTACTTCCTGCGCTACTCCACCCTGTTCGTGGTCGTCCTCATTCTCACCCGCCCGCTCTACCGCCATCGCATCCTGCTGTGGCGCAGCGGCCTGCCCGACGTGCGAGGGCCGGAGCAGCGCAAGACCCTCGGGGACCGGGCCCACGACGCCGTCAACCGGGTGACCGCACGACTGGTGCACTGCCTGGTGACCGGTCCGGAGACGATGGTCCCCCTCATGGCCGGACTCTGGGGGGTGCCGCGTCACCGGATGAGGCTGCTGTACAACGACGTGGACGCGAAGCGGTTCGCGCCGCTGGACGAGGGGGAACGGGCGAGGGCCCGCGCCCGGCTGGGGTGGGGCGAGGACGAGTTCGTCCTGCTCTTCGTCCACCGGCTGTCGTACCGGAAGGGCGTCCGGCTCCTGGCCCCGCTGCTCGCCGCCGTCAGCTCGGCCGTCGAGGACCAGGCGGACGCGTCTGCGGCCGGATCCGCAACCGGGGTCCGTGTCCGCCTCGTCGTGGCCGGGGACGGGCCCGAGCGTGCCCGGCTGGCGCGGCAGGCCGCCGACCCCGCGCTTGGGGGGCGGATGTCGCTGCTGGGCGCCGTGCCCAATCGGGACCTGCCCGAGTTGTACGCGGCGGCCGACTGCGTGGTCATGCCCAGCTACGAGGAGGGTTTTCCGCGCGTGCTGCTGGAGGCCATGGCCTCCGCCACCCCCGTGGTGACGACTGACGCGGGCGGATCCGCCGACGTCGTCGGCGCCGGCTACCCGTACGTGGCGCCGGTCGGCGACCTCGACGTGCTCGTGGGCCACGTGTGCGCCGTGGTGTCCGCCGCCCCGGCGGAGCGGCGGGCACTGGGACGGCGGCTGCGGGCCCGAGCGGAGGGCGAGTTCTCCCCTCAGCGCGTCGCCGCGATGCTCCACGACCTGCTGTGAGGGCCGGACACCGCGCGGGCCGGCCGGGTCAGCGGGCGGGGCCCTGCCGCGACCGGTCCCGCCTCGTCTACCCGGTCCGGGAGGACAGCCAGGCCCACTGGCGCTCGACGCCCTCTCGCAGGGTTACCGAGGGCCGGTAGGCGAGGAGCGTGCGGGCCTTGGAGAGGTCGGCGGCGGTGGTGCGCACGTCACCCGCCTGCTCCTCGTCGGCCGTCACCGGGACCTCCTTTCCGGTGATATCGGCGACGTGCCGCAGCACCTGGCGCACCGTCACACTGTCTCCGCCGCCGACATTGACCGCTTCGGCGGTGGCGGGCGCGACGCCGGCGGCGATGGTCGCCTCGACGGCGTCGGTGACGAAGGTGAAGTCCCGGCGCTGTCGCCCGTCCCCGTACAGCACCAGCGGCTGCCCTGTGAGCACCGCGCTGAGCATGCGCCCGATGGCCATGTCCGGCCGCTGCCGGGGACCGTAGACGGTGAAGTAGCGCAGCGCGACCACGCTGGTCGGGCTCCCCGGCGCCAGCGCGTAAGCGAGCGCGAGCCGCTCCGCGGCAAGCTTGGTGACGCCGTACGGCGAATTCGGGGCCGTGACGCCGTCCTCGCGCAGCGGGCCGGTACCGGCCGTGTCGCCGTAGACGCTGGAGGAGGAGGCGAGGACCAGACGGGGTACGCCGAGCGACTGGGCGGATTCCATCAGCCGCTGTGTGGCCAGCACGTTGCAGGCCAGGTATTCGCGGAAGGCGTCTCCCCACGACGGCCGGACACCGGGAAGGCCAGCGAGGTGGAAGACGGCGTCCGCGCCCTCCAGCCACCGCTTCAGCTCGTCGGTGACCAGGTCGCCCGAGGCCAGCCGGAAGGCGGGCTCACCGAGTGCGTCGCGGAGGTTCTGCGCCGCCGCGTCGTTGGTCTGGGGGGAGCGCCGGTCGATGCCGAGGACGGTGACCCCCCGCCGCAGCAGGGCATCCACCAAGTGGGATCCGATGAAGCCGGCGGCGCCGGTGACGACCGCGCGTTCGATGCGACGCGCGGGGCTTGTCGTGCTCATCACTATGTTCCTTTCATTGCCTTGCCCCCACCTGGAGTCGGTCCCGCACCCAGTCCATGCGGTGCCGCGAGACGGCCAGCACATCGGGTCCTTGAGCGGGCGCGCGGGATGCCGGCGTCAGCTCGTTGCGGTCCGGGTCGTAGAGCGCCAGGTCGTAGCCCTGGCCGTCGAGCCATCCGAGGAGCCGCGCGCGGGAGGATCCGTAGCGGCCGAGGAACCGGTCCACGAACTCGACCATCCACACCGCCGGCTGCCCACGCGCCATCAGCCGGGTGGCGCCGAGGAGGGCCTGGTGCTCGGCGCCCTCCACGTCGAGCTTTCCCATGGCGAACGGCCGCTCGGGCAGCACGTCGTCGAGGCGCCGGACGCTCACCTCCGGCCCGGTGGCCTCGTCGGCCTCGCTCCGGATGCGGGAGCCGACGCCGTTCAGTACGAACGGCACCCGGCCCGGCTCCGCGCCGATCGCCACGTCGTGGACGGTGACCCAGTCCAGTTGGCTCGCCCGGACGTTGTCCCGGAGGCGGTCCAGGTAGGCCGGGACCGCCTCGAAGGCGTGCACCGCCCCGGTGGGGCCCACGAGCTTGGCCGCCAGCAGAGTGAACATGCCCTCGTTGGCGCCACCGTCGATGAAGCCGTCGCCCGGGCGGAGGAAGCGCGCCATGAAGGTCATCTCCTCGTAGTCCGGCAGCCCGCCGAAGTAGAGGAACCGGCCCACCTGGGAGCTGTCCCGGTACGCGCGGAACGGCATGCCGCCGTACACGCTCAGGTCGAACGGCCGCCCGACGAGCCGCTTGTACGCCTGCCATCCGGTCATGGCGGCCAGGGCGCGGACCCGGCGCCCGCGGTTGGCGGGGTGGTTCCAGATCATCTTGATCATGCCCTGGACGGTGGTGGGCATCTGCCGGCTCCGTTTCCTGGCTGGACGGGTGGGGACGCGCGTGGGCGGCCGGCGGCCAACTCCCTGTAGAGGTCCTCGAACCACACGGCGGTCGAGGCCATGTCGACCACGGCGGCGTCCTCACGGGCCCCCGCCCGCAGCCTGCGGTGGGTGCCCGGGCTCATCGCCTCAAGAATCCCGGCGGCCAGGGCCTCGGCCGACTCCGGCTCGGTGAGCATGCCGTTGTGCCCGTGGCGCACCAGGTCGGGCACGCCGCCCACGGCGGTGCACACCGCCGGCACGCCCGCGGCGAGCGCCTCCATGATCACCACGGGCAGAGCCTCGTGGTGTGAGCTGAGGACCACCAGGTCGGCACAGGCCGCGAGCCGTCTGGCATTCGCCACCTGGCCGAGGATGCGGACCCGCTCGCCCAGCCCGCGCCGCGCGATATCGCGGGCGACCGCGGTGCGCAGTTCGCCCTCGCCGGCCAGGAGGAACACGGTGTCGGGTCGCCGGCGCACCACCCGGTCGGCGGCTCTCACCAGCAGTGAGTGGTTCTTGATCCAGGTGAAGTTGGCGACGCAGACCACGGCGAACGCCCCGTCCGGCACGCCGAATTCCGCGCGGGTGGCTGCCGCCCGTTGCGCCCAGTGCCGCTGCTCGGCGAGATTGACTCCGTGCACTCTGCTGACGAGGTGCCGGGCGCCCCGGGTGGTGGGGGCGCCCGCCACGAGTGGGGAGACGGCCACCGTGATGTCGTCCAGACCGATCGTCAGCCGGTTGAGGAGGGCGGTGGGCCGCCGCAGGTGGACGCAGTGCATGGTCGACACCAGCCCGGGGCGGTGCGGCAGCAGCCGGACGCAGGGCCGCAGCAGGCCGGCCGGCAGAGGTGAGTGGATGTTGACCACGTGCGGCCGGAGCCGTCGCACCGTCGACGCCAGACGCAGGTAGGGGGCGGAACGCCGCGCCGGGGACAGGGTGACCACCGGCACGCCCGCGCTACGCAGTTGGTCGGTCAGCCCGCGGGTGCGGGCGCGCAGGCACACCACGGCGTACGACAGGCCGTCCTGTGGGGCGAGGCGGAGCCGCTCGGCCAGCAGCACCTCCGCGCCGCCCACGTCGAGCGTCTTGATGACCTCGCAGACCCGTACCATTCCGGCTCACCCCTGACACAGCGGTCTGCTGGACGGGAGGGCCTGGCCCGGGCCGAAGTGGCGATGCCACTGTTCCAGCTGGGTGAGTGCCCAGATGCGGTCGGCGTGGTCGTGGCCTGCCTGGTGCTCGCGCAGCAGCGCGCCCACCGCTTGGGGGCGGAACAGACCCCTGGCCACCGATGTCGCATCCGTGAGCAGGTCGTGGGTGAAGTCCCGCAGTTCACCGCGCAGCCAGTCGGCCAGCGGCACCCCGAAGCCGGCCTTGCGCCGGTGCAGGAGGGGGGCCGGCAGCCACGGCTCGACCGCTTTGCGCAGCAGGTACTTGGTCTGGCCGCCGCGCACCCGCAGCTCGTCGGGGAGTGGCGCCGCCCACTCCGCCAGGCGGTGGTCGAGCAGCGGCGAGCGGGCCTCCAGCCCGTGGGCCATGGTGGCGAGGTCCACCTTCGTCAGCAGATCGCCGGGCAGGTAGGTGTGGATGTCCACCTCCATCAGCCGCCCGACGGTGCCCGTAGCCGTGGAGGAACGCCACGCCTCGGCGAGCAGTCCCTCGCTGTCCACGGCGATCTGGTCGCGCAGGGCATCGGTGTACAGCGCCCGCTTCTGCTCCGCGGTGAAGCACGACACGATGCGCCCGTAGCGGCGGTTGACGGGGTGGGCCAGCATCTGGAGCACCCGGGCCACGTCGCGCGCCCGGGACCGGGGTCTGCTGTGCGCCGCCAGGCCGTCGCCGAGACGGCCCAGGCAGGTCCCCGCCGGACGCGGGAGGGCCAGCCGGCCGGCCCGGCGCATCAGCGCGTAGCGCCGGTACCCGCCGAACATCTCGTCGCCGCCGTCCCCGGTGAGCACCACGGTGACGTGTTTGCCGCTCATGCGGGCCAGGCAGAAGGTGGGCAGCGCCGAGGAGTCGGCGAACGGCTCGTCGAAGTGCCAGGCGAGCGAGGGCAGGAGTTCGCCCGCCGAGGGGGTGAGGACCACCTCGTGGTGGTCGGTGTGGTAGTGGCGGGCCAGCGTGCGGGCGTAACCGCGCTCGTCGAAGGTGGGCTCCGCGAACCCGATGCTGAAGGTCTGGACGCGACCGGGCGACAGCATCGCCATCGCGGCCACCACGGCGGATGAGTCGATGCCGCCGGACAGGAAGGCGCCGAGCGGGCGTTCGCTGACCATGCGCATGCGGGTGGCCTCCAGCAGCAACGCGCGCAGCCGGTCGGCTTCCTCGTGCTCGTCCGTCGCACGCCGGGGAGTGAAGTCGAGCCGCCAGTAGCGGCGCAGCACCGCGGTGCCGTCCTGCCAGATCAGTACGTGGCCGGGGGGTAGCTTGCTGACGCCCTGGCAGATCGACCAGGGGGCGGGAACGTATCCGAAGGTCAGGTAGTGGTGGAGGGCCAGCAGGTCCGGTCGGCGGGACATCTCGGCATCCTGTGCGAGCGACTTGAGCTCGGAGGCGAACCGCAGGCCCTTGCCGGTGGTGCGGTAGTACAGCGGCTTCTTGCCGAACCGGTCGCGGCCGAGCACGAGGCGGCGCCGGCGGCTGTCCCAGACGGCGAAGGCGAACATGCCGCGCAGGTGGCGCACCAGGTTCTCGCCGTACCGCTCGTAGAGGTGGACCAGGCACTCGGAGTCGGTGCGGGTGGTGAACCGGTGGCCGCTGCCTTCGAGTTCCGCCCGCAGCTCGGCGAAGTTGTACACCTCGCCGTTGAAGACCGCCACGACGCTGCCGTCCTCGTTGCAGACAGGCTGGTCACCGGTGGCGATGTCGATGACAGCCAAGCGGCGAATGCCCAAGCTGGCATGCGGCTCGTCGTGGAAGCCCTCCCCGTCCGGGCCGCGGTGATCGATGACCCGGCACATCCGGCGGCTGAGAAGCGGATCGACGCCCTCGGCCGAGACCGCACCTGCGATTCCGCACATCAAAACGTCCCTTCGCAACTACCGCGGAGATAGCTATTTACCGCTTAAACAAGACTTTCGAGTGAAAATCACTGAAGCTGCCACGTTGTCCCGTGTCACAGGCGATAGTGCGGCGGTATGAGGATCACGCGGGTGAGCTACCGGATCCCTCCCGAGCCCGGTGGAATGGAGCGGCACGTCGAACGCCTGACGCGTGAGCAGATCGCCGCCGGGCACCAGGTGTCGCTGGCGTTCCGGCACGGGGCATGCGTTCCGGACGGCGCGGCTCGGATACCGCTGCGGCCGACTGCCACGTCCCGGGTGCTGGCCACGGTGTCCGACAGGCTGGCCACCGCGGCGGAGGCGGCCCGGGCCCTGCGAGCCGTGGCGGGCGGTCCGCGCGGCCTGGACCTGGTGCACCTGCACGGCGACCACGTCGAACTCCTCGTGCTGGGACCGGCGTGCCGGCGTCTGGGCGTTCCTCTGTTCGTCACCGTCCACGCGACGCTCAGCGAACGCCACCGCCGGCTGGCCCGGCACGCGTTCGGGTACGCGGCCGGGTTCGTCGCGCTGGGGGGAGCAACCGCCGCCGACCTGACGGCGCGGGGCGTGGAGGCGCGGCGCATCCTCGTCATGTCCAGCGGACTCGATCTCTCCCGCATGCCGCCGTCCGTCCCCGCGTCCGCCCGCGAGCCCGGCCTGATCGTCAGCGTCGGCGCCCTCAATCCGATGAAGGACCACGCCCTTCTGATCACGGCGTTCCGCCGGCTGAGCCGCGACCGCCCCGGACTTCGGCTGGTGATCGCGGGCGACGGCCCCGAACGCGACCGGCTCGCGCGGCTGGCGGCGGCGGGCCCCGGGGTGACGCTGGCCGGTGCGCTGCCGCAGGAAGAGGTCTACAACCTCGTCGGGCGGGCGCAGCTCTTCGTGCTCGCCTCCCGCAGGCTCGCCGGGAAGGGAGAGGGCGTGCCGACCGCCGCGTTGGAGGCACTCGCCCTCGGCACGCCGGTCATCGTCTCCTCCCACGCCACCCTCGACCCGGTCGTCACCAACCCGGCGGCGTACCGCATCTTCGCGTCGGGCTCGGCAGCGGGGCTGACTGCGGCTGTAGCCAAGCTGCTTGACGAACCCTCCACGCGGGAGCAGATGGGCACGTTGGGCAGGCAGGCGGCCGAGACACTGGACTGGCCGAGGGTGGCCCGCCGAGTGGAGGAGTGGTACGAGACGTTGCTGCACTGAATATCCCAATCCGGTTCTGCGGCCGCTCAAGGGGCAGCGGGTCTGCTTACACGGTGGGGGCGGCTGCAGTACGCCGCCGCCCCCACCACGGCATCGGTCAGCGGACCTCGGCCGGGTCCTCACAGCCGAATCCCGCCACCACCACTGGCACGACCGCCAGCCCGTCGTCGCAGGTCCAACTGTTGGAGGGGGTATTGATGACGAACGGGCCGTTGATCGTGCCCAGCGTCGGGGCGCCGGGCGACGCGTCGCAGTCGAAGCCCGAGACGAGGCCGGCAGCCACCGCCGCTTCCTCGCAGTCGTACGTCGGCACCGGCTGAGCCTCCTGGGCCGGCTGGACGGCGATCGCCGTGCCCGCGGCGGTGGCAGTCAGCGCCAGTGCGGCGACTGCACCGACGGCCAGGCACCGCGCGGAACGCCGTGCCGTTCGCATTCTCTTCATTCCTAGTCAACTCCTGCTCGTGTGGGATCACTGTTGAGTACCGAATGTGAGACTTCGGTTTCCTTCCGGGAGCCGGCACTCGCATTCAGCACGATCAGACTGGCCCTAATTGAATGTACATAAACAGGCACGTGCGGTGGCAAAGATGCGTTTACGGGAGTATGAGTTGCGGTTTGGCGCGAGGGGTCACTGTGACGAGAATATGCCCTGGAGTGGCAGGATCGCGCCGGTGGTACATTTCCGGGCCACACGCTCCGCTTTACGAATGAGTTCGCGCATCACCTATTGCGGCCCGGGGCCCTGTATGGAGTACTGGAACTGTCCGGTCGATGAGTCGCCATCAGCTCCGGAGAATTGGTGACTGGCAGCGTCAATTACCCGTCAGCCGGTGCCGGTGTCAGACGTCGGCTGGCGCGGCTCATTCCTATCAAACCATCTCGACTCCGGCGGCACCGCGCGCACACCTCACAGGCATCCCGATCGCGGAAACGCGAATTCGAATCTTGAGCAGAGGAGACGACCGAACTCATCTTACGCAACAAGAGGTCGACCAACGGCGCGACCATGGGCACCATCTGGAGGGCCGGGCCTGCCGACGCCTCCGCCGGCGTGTGAGGGCCACTCACAAGCGGCCCCGGCCGACCCCATGCCCCCCGGCCGGCCGGGGCTCCCGATGCCCTCCCCCGGGGAGAGCGCTGTTCCGTTCGCGCGGAGCGCCCTTCCCGCAGCCGGAAAGTCGCATCAGAGTACATGCATCCTTTACCACCTGAAGGTCACTCGGCACAAAATCGGATCAAACCGATGATCGCAGCAATGCGGGTAGAACTTTCGCGACGGGATCTCACCGAAGGGCAGCGAGGTGTGCCCGACGCGGCCGAAGGCTCCGATTCCCCGCCGCACTCTGGCGGCTGCTGACGGACGGGCGCGACGCCGTTGGAGAGCCGCTACCAGGCCGGGCGGACGGGCGGAGCCGGGCACTCGAGTGAGGGAGACCACCCAGCTCCGCCCTCGGGGGCCTGCGGGTCCTTCTGACGTGGAAAGCGTGGTGTCGTGCGGGCTGATCGATGAACGGCGGGCCTTCCGCGAGAAGTGACGACTTGAGGCGGCCGAGCGGTTCCGGGCCGGCGACGACAACGCGGTGATCGGCTCGGCTACTGGTGGCAGTGGCGTCAGGCGCGCGGGTTGCGGCGGTGCTCGCGGACTCCGGCCTGATGGCAGGCCGGCTGCACGGGCGAGGAAACCGGCCGCCCGACGCGGCTCGCGCAGCAGCTCGGGGCGCAGGTGCGGCGCGCGGGTGGAGCTGCCGGCGCACACGTGATCGGTCGGTTGCTGATCTCGTGGCATGGCTGGTTCAGTTCCCCCTGGGGGGGATGGGATGCGGAGGAACATGAGCCGGCGACGTCGTCACAGCCGAGGTCCACGTAGCGGCTGATGCCGTGCAGGAGACGCCCGACCTGCACGTTCATCCCTCCCTGCCGGGATTGCCGAGAGGGCTGTGCCGATGGTGCCGAGCTGACGGACTCTTGGGCGCTTGTCAACGCGTCGCCTTTCGTCGTTCCCTGCATCCCCCCTTCCCGCCGGTACCGCATTTGAAAGGAATAAATAATTAGAAGGTGGATGCGGTGCGCGATGGAACGTTTCTTTCTCAAATGCTACTTGCGCGCCGGTACATGCAGCCGCGATGCCGGTTCACCTCCCTGCACGGTTGCACGGTAAAATCCGATGCGTGAGAATGATTGAGGGAAGTCTGGGATTCGGCTGCTTGGTCAAATTTCCTCGTTGAGTGTCAGAGGAGTTCATTACACTCAGAGGTTCTTTGAAAGGATGAAGATGGCTGCCCGTAAGCTTATTTCTCACCAGCCGAATCAGAGACTTGAGGCCCTGCTGCATGAGGCGGGGATCTCGAATGCCGGACTCGCTCGCCGAGTCAACATTCGAGGAGATCAGCGTGGTCTCAATCTGCGTCACGACAAGACCTCTGTGAGTCGGTGGGTACGTGGTCAGCGTCCTCGGGTTCGTACGGCCGTGATCATCACCGAAGTGCTCAGTGAGAAACTTGACCGTACCGTATCGCTGGACGAAATCGGTATGGCGTACGGTAAGAATCTGGCGAGCAACGTTGGTCTGACATTTGCTTCAGATCTGGCCGACGCCACCCAGATGGCGTGCGAGCTCTGGTCTTGCGATGCCGACCCTCGCGGCGTGGTCTTCGGGCCCGCGGTGGCGGTCTCCACCCTGATCGGCCCCAGCCGCGACTGGCTCATCACAGCATGTGATGCCGAGGTCACCCATGAGGGCGGCTCGCAGGTGCATATCACTGACGTGGAGGCGGTACGGGAGACCACCCTCGCGCTGTCCAGACTCGACCGCAGCTTCGGCGGCGGCCACACTCGTTCCCTCAGTGTGCACTATCTCAACGCATTCGTCTCCGGGCTGCTCACGGGCACGTACACGGAGGCGACCGGCCGCAGGCTCTTCGCCGCCGTTGCCCAACTCGCCAAGCTCACCGCCCTCATGTCGTTGGACGTCGGCTGGCCCAGCCTGGCGCAGCGCTACTGCATCCAGGCGCTCCGGCTGGCCCAGGCGGCCGGCGACCGCGCGTTTGGTGGATACGTGCTGGCCGACGGTATGGCCGTTACCGCGCCGTTTCTCGGCCACCCTCGGGAAGTGCTGCCACTCGCCCTCGCTGCCCGCGGCGGCACCCGCAACCACTCGACGCCGTCCCTGGACGCGCTGTTTCACCTGGTGGAGGCACGAGGGCACGCCCTGCTTGGCGACGCGTACTCCTGCGAGAAGAGCGCGGACCTTGCTGTCAAGACATTGGACGAGGCGTCCTCGGACGGCGAGCCCGAGTGGATGGCGGACTTCACAGTTGCGCGGCTGGCCATCTGGCTGGCTCAGTGCTATCACGACCTGGGCCATCCGGCGGAGTCGGCGCGCTGGGCTCAGGCAGCCTTTGATGGTCTGCCTCAGCGAGACGTGCGCCTTCGTGTCGTCGCCCTGCTGTTGCTCGCTACCGCACGGGCCGAGGCCGGCGAACTGGCCGAAGGGTGCCATCACGCCTTGCGCGCGGTGGAGTCACTCGGCGGATTGCGTTCTCACCTCGGTATGCAGTACTTGAGCGATTTCCACCAATCCCTGAGTCGCGGCGGAGACTGCGAAGCGCAGCGGGCTTTCGAGGAACAGGCAGCCAGCAGCGGTGTCACGTTGGGCAGGGGACGAGGAGGGGAGGGGCGGGCCGGGGAGACGGCCTGCCCCTGGCACGCTGCCGGCCCCGGAATCCCGGCTCAGACCCGGGCCTCAAGGTAGCGGTCAGCCGCTTTCGGGGCTCTGGCACCGCGGCGAGGGCTCGTTGCGGTGCCAGAGCCTTGTGGGAGCGGCGGTGGAGCGTGAGGGGTGACGCCTCATCAGCCGACGAGCCGCTGGACGGTGGAGCCGCCGGAGTCGTACATCTCCCGCGCCGTATGCATCTGGAGGGGGCTGAACTCGGGCTTGTGGCGTCCGGTGCGGGTGGCCGGAGGGTGTGAACCGCCTGTCGGGAGCCGCTGAGGTTTCGGCGGGATGAATGCGACGGCCTCGGGGAGGCCCGCCGAAGGGTCCGGCGAAGAGTGTCTGCTCTGGACGACGGGCTCCGGGAACGGCTCGATCATGCCCGGAGCCCGTCACGTGCGCGGTGCACTCAGCAGGGAATCAGGCCCAGACGTTCGGACAATCCTTCGGCGAGTGCCGCGAGGGTGTGGTGCCGCCACACGAAGTCGCCGGCCAGTCGTACGCCAAGGACCGGTTCGATGCGCGCCCGCACCTCGGTGGCCAGCAGCGAGTCGAAGCCCAGGCTGCGCAGCGGGGTCTGCGGATCGATCCTCGTGGCGCCGATCCGCAGCACCGCGCGGATGTGCTCGGCCAGAAACGCCTCCAGCGCGTGTCGCTGGGCGGGTCCCGCAGACATGGAGCGCAGCCGCTCCACCAGTTCCGCCGGGCTTTCCGCGTTCCCGCTCGATCCGGCGTCGTCGTCCGGGCTGACGAGGCTGAAGAAATCCCTGCTCCGGCCTGCTTGGGGAATCCATGTCCCAGGGTCTCCGGGGATAACCCCGGCCTGGACGCTTCCGTGCGCCAGCAGTTCCTGCAGCGCCCGGAATCCCGCCTCCGTGGGGATGGTCTGGTATCCGCGTCGGGCAAAATCGGTCGCTGACCCGATTTCACCCCATGGGCCCCAGTTGACCGCCAGTGTGGGCAGCCCGAGAGCTGTTCGCCAGGCCGCGAAGGCATCCAGCCACGCGTTCGCCGCCGCGTACCCGGCCTGGCCGGGATTCCCCAGCAGCGACGCCATGGAGGAGTGGACCACGAACCAGTCGAGCCGGTGAGAGGCGGTGGCCCGGTGCAGGTGCCAGGCGCCGTCGGCCTTCGGTTTCCAGGCCCTCTGGAGCCGTTCTTCGTCCAGTGTGGTGACGGCGGCATCCGCCAATACCATGGCGCCGTGCACCACGCCCCGCAGCGGCCAGGGCTGTTCCCCGACCGCGGCCACCAGGCGCTCGGCGGTGTGCTGCTCGGCGATGTCGCCCAGCACGACCGTGATCTCGGTGCCGTGGACGGCGAGGTCGTGCAGTGTTGCCGTGGCCTGGGGGGTGGGCGGTGTACGCCCGTTCAGCACCAGATGGCGGGCGCCCTGCTGGGCCAGCCACTGCGCGGTGGCCAGTCCCACGCCGCGTAGCCCGCCGGTGATGATGTAGGCACCGTCCCGCCGCACGGCCACCGGCCGGGCAGGCAGCACGGCGACGGTCTCGTCCTGCGCAGGCGCGGTCAGTACCAGCTTGCCCAGGTGGCGCGCGCTCGCCATGAGCCGGAACACGTCAGAGGCGGCGGTGATCGGAAAGGTCGTGCAGTGCAATGGCGTGAGCCGGCCCGCCGCGAATTCGCCGAGCACCTCCCGCAGCACCGTATCGAACACGTCGGGCTGTGATCGCTGAAGTTCGATCAGGTCGACCGTACGGAACGTGATGTTGTGCCGCAGCGGCGAGAGCCCGAGCAGCCCGTCGGAGAGGATGTCGCGCACGCCCAGCTCGATGAAGCGTCCGAAGGGGCGGAGTGTCTCCAGGCCAGCCCGGATGGCCGCTCCCGAGAGTGAGTTCAGCACCACGTCGACGCCTTCGCCGCCGGTCACCTCACGGGTCTGGTCCCGGAAGTCCAGCGTTCGGGAATCCATCACCGTGGTGATTCCCATAGCCCGCAGATGGCTGCGTTTCTCCTCACTGCCCGCAGTGGTCAGCACCTCTGCCCCCAGACGCCGGGCGACGGCGACGGCCGCAAGTCCCGTACCGCCAGTCGCTGAGTGGATCAGCACGCGTTCCCCTGGGGCCAGTCGAGCGACGTGGCGCAGCGCGTACCAGGCGGTGAGATAGGCGATCGGCAGCCCGGCGGCGGCGACGGCGCCGAGCCCTGGAGGGATCGAAATGACGGCTCTGGCCGGCAGGGTGACAAACGAGGCGAAAGCGCCGCCTTCCAGATTCACGGCGAGTACCTCGTCCCCGACGCTGAAGTGCTCGATGCCGGGGCCGATGGCCGTGACGACGCCGGCGCATTCGAAACCGATCCCGTCGTGTGAGCCGGTCTCCCCGGCGCCGGCGCCGGGGAGCAGGCCGAGGGCGATCAGGACGTCGCGGAAGTTCAGCCCGGTGGCGGTCACGCGCACCTCGACCTCGCCGGCACCGGGCGCGATGCGGGGTGACTCGGCCAGCCGCAGGCTCGTCAGATCGCCGGGGCGGTCCACACGTAGCCGAAATCCGTCCTCGCCGCTGCGCGCGAGGCGCGCGGCGAGGGGGGCTCTCTCGCCATTCGCCAGTGGCGTCCGCTCCAGTCTGGCGACATGCCGGACCCCGCCACGCAACGCCACCTCGTCCTCAAGGTCCTCGGCGTCGTACGCCTGATCAGACATCAGCTCACGGGCCAGCTCGCGCATGGCGGAGCCATCGCCGCCGTTGCCCGTGTCCCGGCCAGGGCCCGAGCCGGCATCCGCATCGACCAGAGTCGCCTGCAACTCGGGGTGCTCCAGCGCCAGCACGCGTACCGCGCCGCGCAGCGCTCCCTGGGCCGGATCGGCCATATCGCCGGGGCGCACCCGGCGAGCGCCCCGTGTCACAGCGTAGAGGCGCACCGGCCCGGCCGCCACACCTGTGATCGCCTGCGCGACGGCGAGCAGGAGCCTGACCTGCCGCAGGCCCACCGTCGCCGGATTCTGCTCCGCCTCTCCGTCCACGTCCTGCTGGCACAACACCGCTACTGCTCGGGGCGGCCCCTCCGATGTCGCCAGCCGCGCGGCGAGTGTGTCCGCCAGCCTCTGCAGCCCTTCCTGAGCGGGCGGCGGCTCCCAGACCTCTGCCTTCCCACCCACCGACTCGATGGCGCGGGCCAGCGCACGGGAACTCTCGGCACCCTGCCCGCTCTCGCTGATGATCAGCGTCGTACCGGGCGCCGACAGTTCCCGCGACGGGGTGCGGCGCGGGGACTCGTGCCAACTGATGCCGCTGAACCAGCCGTCCACCGCCTTGGGGTCGGTGGCCGAGCGTCGTGTGAACGTGAGGCCGTCGATGGACAGCACAGTCCTGCCCGACTGGTCCAGCAGCCGCACGTCGCCGGTGAGGGCGTCATCGGTCGCCTCGATGATGTGTGAGTGGCAGTACACCGCGGTGGCCGGATCGCCCAAGACGCGCAGGTCCCGCATCCCGACCGGGAGCAGCGTGCCCGAATCGGCCTCCTCGATCAGCCGGGTGGCGACGAGCTGCGCGCACAGGTCGATCAGCACGGGATGAATGCGCAGCGACGTGTGCCCGGACTGCCTGGCCTCCCGGGGGACCTCGACCCGCGCCTCGTAGCTCTCCCCGTTCTCGGCGCCGCGCAGCTCCGTCACTCCCGCGAAGGCAGGCCCGTGGGTGAGTCCTCGGGCTCGCAGGCTCTCGTAGAGGGTGCGAGGGTCGAGGCGCCGAGGATGCCGGGAGGCAGGGGAGCCGGCCGACGAGGGCGAGGGACGCGGCACAAGGGCGCGGCGGCGCAGCACAGCCGTGGCCTGCAGTACCCAGGTGTCCTTCTCTCCGCGGGCGTAGATTTCACACCGGGCGTGGTCGGTGTCTGTCAGTGTCACGGTGGTGCTGACGGGAGTTCGCTCGGTGAGCCGGAGGAGCTCCAGGAAGCGCAGGTCGGTGATCTCCACCTCGTGTGGTCCGGCATGGAACGCATCGCAGGCGCAGGTCAGCGCGATAGCGCAGTGGACCGCGCCCGGGAGGGCCACCGAGCCGTACACCTGGTGATCCGCCAGCCAGGGGAGGCGGGAGATACCGGTGTCCCCGTGCCAGCACAGGCGGAGCGGCGTTCCGGGAATCTCCGTGCGCCTGCCGGGAAGCGGGTCGCCGTCCGCGCTGGCCGGGCCTGCCTCCGGGCGAGGTTGAGGGATCTCCGGCCGGGTGAAGTGGCGCGTGCGGTCGAACGTGATGGTGGGCACGTCCGCGAGCTGTGCGTCCGCGTAGAGCTCGGACCAGTCCACGGTGCCCCCGGCACAGTGCAGCGCCGCCAACTGGACGCGTAGCGTGGCGAGTTCGTCTTCCCTTCGGAGCAGCGTGGGCAGTACCACCGGCTCGGTCGCCTGATCGGTCAGGGCAGTGAGGCTGCGGGTCAGGGCACGGCTCACCACGGGGTGCGGCGAGATCTCCACGTAGAGCGGGTGGCGGTCGGCGGCTGCGGCGGCTACCGCGGCGGCGAACCGCACTGGGCGGCGCAGGTTTTCGCACCAGTAGTCGGAGTCGAAGACCGGCTGCTGTCTGGGGTCGTCATGCACCGTCGAGTAGAAGGGCAGACGCGGTGAGCCGGGTGTCAGACCGTCGAGAGCTACGCGGAGATCACCGAGTAGTGGGTCCACCTGAGGCGAGTGGGACGCCACGTCCACCGAGATGGTGGACGCGGGAACGCCGCGTGCCTGCCAGTCCTGCATCATCCGGTGTACGCGGGCGGGGTCCCCCGCCACGACGGTGGACCCGGGGGCGCTGAGCACTGCGATCGAGACTTGCCCGGTCGGGGTGTCTGGGTCTGCGTCGGCTGCGGCGATCTCCGCCTCGACCGTCTCCGCATCCAGTTCTACGCTTGCCATGGCACCGTTGCCGGCGATGCGCTCCAGCAGGGTGGAGCGGCGGCAGATGACCCGTACCCCGTCCGGCAGCGACAGCGCCCCGGCGACGACGGCGGCAGCCACCTCGCCCATCGAGTGCCCGATGACCCCGGCCGGTTCCACACCGTGGCAACGCCAGGCGGCGGCGAGGGCGATCTGCAGTGCGAAGAGCACCGGTTGCACACGCCCGCAGCCGCTCACCGGCTGGCCTTGGCGCACCACCTCCAGCACGGAGAATCCGGCCTCGGCGCTGATGAGTTCGTCGACTTCTGCCAGCGCCGAGGCGAAGCCGGGCACGGTGCCGAGCAGTCCGCTGCCCATTCCAGCCCATTGGGAGCCCTGCCCGGAGAAGACCCACACCGGGCGGCGGGAGATACCCGAGCCGACCGAGCCCGTCACCACATGCGGCTCCGTCTGCCCGGCGGCGTACGTCCGCAGCGACTCCGCGAGCTGGTCGTGTGAATCGGCCACGACACCCAGCCGGCCGCGGCCCGGGCTGCGCCGCATCGCAAGGGTGTGGGCAATATCCCGCAGCGGCACGCTCGCACCGCCGCCCTCCAGCCACTCGGCCAGGCGGAGCGCGGCGGCCGGCAGCACTGTGGTCGAGCCGGCCGGCACCAGGAAGACTTCGGGCGAGGACGCGGGGACCGGCACCGCCGGCTTCGGCCTGCCCCGGCCACTGCGTGACCTGCGGGTGGGAGGCTGCTCAAGCACCGCGTGGGCGTTGGTCCCGGCGAATCCGAAGGAAGAGACGGAAGCCAGCCGCGCCCCGGAGCGGACCGGCCATTCGACAAGCCCGGTGGGCACGAACAGCCGGGTGCCCTCGGGCCGGCACGCCGGGTTCCAGTCGGTGAAGTGGAGGTTGGGGGGGATCAGGCCCCGGCCGAGACTGCCGATGGTCTTGATCAGCCCGGTGATGCCGGCGGCCGGCTCAAGGTGGCCGAGGTTGGTCTTCACCGACGTCAGCGCGCACCGGCCGCCGTCGGTCCGGCGCTCCCCGTACACCGCGGCCAGACTGGCGAACTCCGCCGGGTCGCCGACCGGGGTACCGGTGCCGTGTGTCTCGACCATGCCGACGTCGCGCGGGTCGACGCCCGCCGCGGACAGCGCACGGATGTACAAGGCCCGCTGAGCTTCGGGGGAGGGCGCGGCCAGTCCTTCCGAGGCGCCGTCCTGGTTGACCGCCGAGCCACGCAGCACGGCCAGCACCCTGTCGCCCGCCCGCACTGCATCGGCGAGTCGTTTGAGCACGACCACGCCGCAGCCCTCCCCCCGCACAAAGCCGTCGGCGGCGGCGTCGAATGCGTGGCAGTGCCCGGTGGTCGAGAGCATGCCCATCCGCGCGAACGACTGGGTGATCCGGGGCTGGAGGATGAGCGACACGCCCCCGGCCAGGGCCAGCTCGCACTCGCCCGCGTTGAGCGACTGTGCAGCCAGGTGGAGCGCCACGAGAGAGGAGGAGCAGGCCGTGTCCAATGACAGCGACGGACCTCGCAGGCCAAGGAGGTAGGAGATCCGGCCCGGGGCGACACAATGCCCGTTGGTCAGGACAGAGCCTTCCAGTTCGCGCGGGTGGCCCGTGAGTCCGTCCATGTAGTCGTGGTAGCTCATGCCGGTGAAGACGCCCACGGGCACGCCGTTGAGTGACTCGGGGCGGAACCCGGCGTGTTCGAGAGCCTCCCATGCCACCTCCAGCAGCAACCGGTGCTGCGGGTCGAGAACTTCGGCCTCACGACCGGAGACGCCGAAGAAGTCGGCGTCGAACCCTGAGACGTTGCGCAGGAAGCCGCCCCAAGGGCGGAGCTGAGCGTCCGTACAAGCACTCAGCTCCGCCCGGTCCGGGGGCAGCTCGCCGACGGCGTCGCATCCGTCCGCCAGGAGCTGCCAGAGGGCGGCCGGGGAATCGGCGTCGCCGGGCAGCCGGCAACCCGCGCCGAGCACGGCGATCTCCGCGCCACGTTCTCCCCGCGCGGCGTCGGGGAGTTCCCCGCATTCGACCTGCCGGGCAGCCGCGTCGCGTGCGCGGGCCGCCGTGTGTGGGTTGTCGTCCATGACTGCCCTCTCTCCCTACACTGCGTCCGCGCTGCCCAGGAGCATGGCGTGTTTCACGCCACCGACCTGGTAGTTGAAGCTGAGCGCGTGATCGAAGTCGACTGGGCGGGTCTTCGTGCCGGGCACGGGGTCGAAGGGAAGTCCCTCGGCGGGCTGCTCGCAGTTGGCCGTCGGGCACACCTCGCCGTGCTCCATCATCAACAGCGTCAGTGCGGCGCCCAGACAGCCGGCCGCGGAGCCGTTGTGGCCGAAGATGCCTTCCTGAGACGTCATCAGCAGGTCGGAGGAGTCGCCGTACAGCTTCCTGACCGCCGCGCACTCGAACGCGGTCACGACGGTGTTGCCGTCGCTGCCGCCGTGCACGTAGCCGATCTGCGACAGGTTCCACGTCTCCCCGAGGCAGTCACGGACGGCCCTGACCAGTTCAGCGCCCGTATCGTCACTGGCCAGCGGATTCGCCAGCCCGTCGCGGGTCATGGCCGTGGCGAGGATCTGGCCGTAGACATGCGCGCCACGCTGCTCGGCGTGCCCGCGGCTCTCCAAGATGAGCGTGGCAGAGCCTGCACCGTGGTTGATGCTTCGGGCGCGACGGTCGTACGGCCGCATCAGGTCTTCGAAGGACGGGACCAGCTCCGGCATCCCGTCGGTGCGCAGACCGTCGTACGTACGCTGCGCACCGCGCAGCAACTGCTGGACATTCTCGATCAGGCCGATGCTGAAGACGTCGACACCCGTCACGGCGGCGACCTCCACCTCGTTCTGGGCGATGAGCCGTCGTGCCTGGCCGAGTTGCACGGCGGAGGAAGCGCAACCGCACGAGATCGTGAAGCACGGGCCGGTGGAACAAGTCAGCGCCGCCTGGACGAGGGACACGTCGGAGGGCGTCATGGCCTGCTCGGCCGCCACGAACAGCTCCATCGCCTCCTGCGGGGTGGTGCTGGCCGGATCGGCCCCCAGCACCGACATATAGCTGTCGATGTTGGCATCGATGCCACCGCGCCCCACGAGGATGGCCGCCTCGGCGAGCGCGGCGGAGCGGAGCTCCAATCCGGCGTCAGCGCATGCCTCGGCGAGTGAGACCAGGCCGAAGCGGTGGGCCGCCGTGTAGTGCCTGGAGAAGAACTCCGGAATGTCCGGGAGGCGTTCGGCGAACATACCGGTGGTGAGCTCCACGGACCCGTAGTACATCGGCGCGGCTCTCAGGAAGGTGCCGCCACGGGACGCGACCTGCCACAGATCGCCGGCGGTGAAGGTGGGCGTGGGGTGGCCTGGCAAGCAGAATCCCATTCCGGTGACGACAACGTCCTGGGAACTCCTGGGTCGGTTCATCGGCATTCCTTGTCTGGGGCGGGCGCTTGGCGACGTAGGGCTATTCCGCAATGAAGGTGCGATTGCGCCATTGATAGATCGGCGTGAGAATTCCGCTCACCTCGGCATACTCGCCGCAGAATTCGAAGTGCTCATAGCCGTTCCCCTGGAGAATCTTGACCTTGCTCTCGTGGTCAGCCCCGTCCGAATACGGCAAGGGTGGAATCACGAACGGGCAGTCGGCGAGAATGACAATCTTCGAATACAGCACTGGACTGCCCTTCCGATAATACCCGATCTTGAAGAATATTTACCCGAATTCCTGCTGCCATAAGCTGCTTGCGGGGGTGGCATAGGGGCCGGTTGGGTGGTACAGGATGCGTTTGTGACATCTGCGAGAAAGAGTGCGAATACCCTCCAGGGAGGTGGCCCCAGCGGACAGGCCGCGGGCGGGTTTCCCAGGTCGGGGACCTGCAGTGGTGGTGGCGTCCGCGCGCACCGCGGCGATGAGCAGGCCATAGCACAAGAACCGCGCTCTTTTAAGGTAATTGCCCGGCTAGGATATGCGGACGTCAGGGAGGTGGGCATCCGAGATCGAGATAGCGGTGCCGACTTTCGTGATCGCACCTCCGATGCTGAGCGTAACGGCCGAGGCATTGGCGTGATGTGTTGCCGTGGCGATGACTGCATTCCCGCCAGGGGTCGTCCCTTGATCGGATGAGATCGGCACCGGCCGGCGCCTTGAACGGACGCAGATGGCAGATCTAATTCTTCAGCGGAAACACTAGGATGGCGCGCGGCAATGCCGATTCGGCATTCCCTGGAGAGGGTGGGCAGTCCATCGGATGGACGATTCCAATACTCCATATGAGGAACTCAAGCGCAACAATGGGCGGGCGAACTCACCCGAAAGGTGGAGCGCACGACACCGAGATGTACCACCGGCGCGATCAGGGTGTGCGAACGATTCGTCACGTAAGGACGACCCGCGAACGGTGCCGGAAAGTCGGCAAACGGAACGTCTGGGGTTGGAACCGCAACCGGCGCGTCCGAAAACGCGTCTTCGCCCCCGTCTCGCGCCCTGTTGAGGCCATGTGGAGGGGTCCAGTCTGATCCTGCTGACCGGGCGTTGTGCCGGCATCCCGGCAGGAAATTCCCTCGCGCGTTCTGCACTCAAGGGTGATCTCACACAGTCAGGAACAAAAAGTGATGAACAAGATGCGATCGGCCCGGCGTTCCGCGCGGGCCATGGCGGTCGGCGCCGTCGCCACTCTGGCGCTGGCGGCCTCGGCCACCGGAACGGCGCTCGCCGTCCAGCCGACTCAGCAGCAGGTCCCGACATACGACTGCGACGAAGGCATCAAGACGCTCGGTCTCGTCACCGGCTTCGACTGTACCGGGTCGCCGGGCGCGCCGAGGGTTGGCGTGATCAACGGCCCCTTCGTCATCAACACACCGCACGGCAGCTTCACCTGTGACAGCGGGCTGGCCGCCGTGCCGGTGACGGTGCTCGGGTTCGGCTGTGAGGGTATCCCTCCCCACTGACCTGAGGCACCGGCGGTGGCCGCCGCGGTTCGCGGCCGCCACCGCCGGGAGCTGCGCCGGGCCGCCGCGGTAACCGTCTGGCTGCACCTTCGCACTGTCCGCGGGCAACGCCCCGCCACGTCCACCCACGTGCCGCAGGCGCCGCGGATCGGCCCGGCGCCGGCGCCCAGTTCCAGGAGCCGGACGTTGAGGAACGAGACGTCATCGCCTGCGCCGTAGTTCTGCAGACTGACGTGTCCGGCGAGTGAGCGGGCCGGATCGGTGTTGGTGAAGTCGTTCATGAGTACGCCGTTGAGGCGGACACGCATATGCTCACCTTCTACCCGCGCCTCGAAGTGGTTCCACTCCCCCGGCGGAT
Organism: Streptomyces sp. CNP082; assembly: GCF_059570535.1. Classification (NCBI taxonomy): domain Bacteria; kingdom Bacillati; phylum Actinomycetota; class Actinomycetes; order Kitasatosporales; family Streptomycetaceae; genus Streptomyces; species Streptomyces sp. CNP082. The sequence continues at coordinate 242,300 of NZ_JCANSZ010000007.1, read as the reverse complement.
TATGCGCGGTGTCGCGGACGGTCAGTGGCCTCGATCTGGATCTCATAGCCGTGCTCGACCGCCGGAAGCCGATGAAGACATCTGACTGAGTTGTCGCCGCCGGCCGGCTTCCAGTCGAGCTTCAGCAGGTACGAGGCGACCTGCGGTCCGCAGTGCCCGTACAAACCCATGCCGCCGTTACCGGTCAGGGTGACGCCGGAGTTGGTGGCCCCACCGGGACGGGCTCGCGCGGCGCGCCTCACGTCCGGGGCCGCCTCATTCCCACGGATCGCCGTGAAGCCAGACACCAAGGAGGTGTCCGGTGCCCAAGAACTCCAGAGCGCTCCACGCGTACAAACCGTGGCCAATCCTGACAAACGACCGACTTAAACCCCCACGCCCGATTGCTGGGCAAAGCTGCTGGTCAGAGGGTTACCTGGCGATCGTCTTGACCCATGGCCACCATCGGCCGAAACGGTGTCCACATGAAAAAGACCTGGCCAACATGCCTACCAGGCCGGTTCTGTGAGTGTCCGAGGGGGGACTTGAACCCCCACGCCCTTAACGGGCACTAGCACCTCAAGCTAGCGCGTCTGCCATTCCGCCACCCGGACCAGGTCGCCGTCCCGCGGAGAGAGCCGCGGACAAGGCCAACGATACCAAGGATTCGGGAGCGGTTCGCACCAGTATTTGACTACGGAACGTGGCAGTGCATTACCGATGGTGACGTCCGGGCCCCGGCCCGCCGGTGGGGCGGCGAGCCGGGGCGGTCCGGGCGGGCGGGGCGCAGGGGGCCGGGCTGTGGGTGGTGCGGGGGCGGTCAGTCGAGGCCGGCGAGTGACAGCAGCAGGGACTTCACGTCCGTCGCCGGTACGGGGCCCGTGGTCGCCCCCGACCGGGTGGTGATCAGCACCGGGCCGTCGCGCTCGTCGTCCGGGAGGCGGCCGTGGGTGCCGCGTACCGGGGCGGGGTCGAGCGGGACGACGGCCAGGCGGTAGCGCATCCCGGCCTTCTTGCGGGCGATCGCGGAGACCGCCCGCAGGCGTACGTACGGGTCGGTCGGGTCCATGAACAGCTCGGCGGGGTCGTAGCCGGGTTTGCGGTGGATCTCGACGAGCTGGGCGAAGTCCGGGGCACGGTCGTCGTCGAGCCAGTAGTAGTACGTGAACCAGGCGTCCGGCTCCGCCACCGCGACCAGCTCGCCGGCGCGCGGGTGGTCCAGGCCGTGGGCCTTCTTGCCGGACTCGGCGAGCACGTCGGCGACGCCGGGCAGCCTGGTGAGGATCTCGCGGACGGCCTCGACGTCGGCGGGGTCGCGGACGTAGACGTGGGCGATCTGGTGGTCCGAGACCGCGAAGGCGCGCGACGCCCACGGGTCCAGGTACTCCATCCCGTCCTGCGTGTAGACCTCCAGCAGCCCGGCCTTGCGCAGCGCGCGGTTGACGTCCACCGGCTTCGCCGCCTGCGTGATGCCGTACTCCGAGAGCACCACGGTCTCCGCGTCCGCCGCCCGTGCGTCCGCCAGCAGCGGCGCCATGGCGTCGTCCAGCTCGCGCGCCGCCGCGTGCGAGCGCGGGTCGTCGGGGCCGTAGCGCTGCAGGTCGTAGTCGAGGTGCGGGAGGTAGACGAGGGTGAGGTCGGGGCTGTACGCGTCGAGGATGTGCCGCGAGGCGTCGATGATCCACTGCGAGGAGACGATGCTCGCCGTCGGGCCCCAGTAGTTGAAGAGGGGGAACGTGCCGAAGGCGGCGGTCAGTTCGTCGCGCAGCTCCGGTGGCCGGGTGTAGCAGTCGGGCTCTTTGCGGCCGTCGGCGTAGTAGACGGGGCGCGGGGTGACGACGTAGTCGGTGTCCATGCCCATCGCGTACCACCAGCAGACGTTGGCCACGGTGTAGCCGGGGTACGCGCGCCGGGCGGCCTCCCACAGCTTGTCGCCGCCGACGAGCGCGTTGTGCTGGCGCCACAGGAAGATCTCGCCCAGCTCGCGGAAGTACCAGCCGTTGGCGACGATCCCGTGCCCCGCCGGCGGCTCGCCGGTCAGGAGCGTCGACTGCACGGTGCAGGTGACGGCGGGCAGCGGTGGCTCCAGCGCGCTGTGCGAGCCGGCGTCGGCCAGCGCGCGCAGGTGGGGCATGTGCTCCAGGAGGCGCGGGGTGAGGCCGACCACGTCAATGACGACGAGCCGCTTCGGTACTCGTGGGTCGGGCATCAACCACTCCTTCGGGTGACGAGCGTGCCGCAGCACGCTGGTAGCGTGCATCTTGCCGTGAGAGCCAAACGGTCGGCCGCCGGGCGGGCGGTTGCTGCGCGGGAAGGGCTTGGGTTGCCGGGCCGGTGCACCGCGAACCTCAACTCGCTGCTCCCTTCAGTGGGTTGGAATCCTCCGTCTGCGGATGGAGGAGGACGTCAAGGCAGCTCCTTCAGGCCGAGGGAGACCAGCAGGTCCCGGGCCACGGTCAGCTCGGCGGCGATGCCGTCGGCGAGCTGTCCGCGGCTGCGGGGCCGTAGCTGGTGCGGCAGAGCCTGCCAGGTGTACGTCTCCACCTCCAGGTGCCTGGTCAGCGGCGCGGGGCCGCCGACCAGCCGCGCCAGCGTCTCTTCGAGCACCGGCGTCGTCGCCGTCAGCGGCGGCTCCAGCGGCGCGTGCAGCGGTACGTGGAAGTGGGCGCGCCAGGGGCCGTCGTCGGGGAGGCCGCCGGCCAGTGCCTCGTCGAGGTCGTCGGTGGCGCGTACGGAGCCGTCGGCGGCGCGGATCCGGGTCTGGTGCAGGAACCGCGGCTCCGCGAAGGCGGCGAGCGCGGTCCGTACCTCCGGCTCCGCCGGCCGGTCGGCCACCAGCGCCGCCGACAACTGGGACTTGACGATGGGCAGACCCGCGCCGGTGATGCCGGCGATGGCGGTGGCGGGGTCCTCGAAGGACGTGGCCAGATGGCAGGTGTCGACGCAGACGCCGATGCGCTCGGGGGGCGGCCCGCCCTCCGCGGTGAGCGCCGCGACGGCGTCGGCGGTGGTCTCGACCGTGCAGCCGGGCTCCGGCTCCAGACCGATGCGGATGGAGCGGCCGGTCAGCTCCTCGATGGCGTCGAGGCGCGCGGCCAGGGTGCCCAGGGCCGTCAGCGACGCCTTGCGGGCGGCGTCGTCGAAGTCGGTGCGCCAGGCGAGCGGGAGGGTGGAGATGGTGCCCTCGGTGACGTCGTCGGGCAGCAGCGCGGCGAGCAGCCGGGCCAGCTCGGCGGTGTGGTCCAGGCGTTCGGGCTCGGTCCAGTCGGGGCGGTAGACGCGGTACTTGACGACCTCGTCGCCGAACCCCTGGTACGGGAAGCCGTTGAGGGTCACGGCCTCCAGGCCGCGGTCGTCGAGCGTCTTCTTCAGCCGGCGCAGCGCGGCGGGGTCGGAGCCGAGGGTGCGTACGGCGTCGCGGGCGAGCCACAGGCCGATGCCCAGCCGGTCGCGGCCGAGCCGGCGGCGCACCGGCTCGGCGTGGTCGCGCAGTTGCGCCATCACCCCGTCGAGGTCCTCGGCGGGGTGCACGTTGGTGCAGTACGCGAGATGGACGAGGGAGCCGTCGGGGTGTCGGAAGCGCATGGCTCAGCTTCCCCCCCGCAGGATGGAGTTCCCTTCGTACGTGGCCCCGCCGGCCTCCGGCTTCTCCGGCTCCAGCTCCAGCCGGCCGCTCTGGCCGTAGAACTCCACCGGGTTCTGCCACAGCACCTTGTCGACGTCGGCGTCGGTGAAGCCGGCGGCGAGCATGGCGTCGGCGGTCTTGCGGGTCTTGAGCGGGTCGCTCTTGCCCCAGTCGGCGGCGGAGTTGACGAGCATGCGCGCGGTGCCGTACTCGCGCAGGATGCGGACCATGCGGTCCTCGTCCATCTTGGTGTCGGGGTAGACGGAGAAGGCCGCCCAGCAGCCGCTGTCCAGGGCCGCGGCCACCGTCGTCTCGTTGAGGTGGTCGAGGATCACGCGCTCGGGCGCCAGCCTGGATTCGCGTACGACGTCGATCGTACGGGCCAGGCCCGCGGCCTTGTCGCGGTGCGGCGTGTGCACCAGGGCCGGCAGCCCGTGGTCGGCGGCCAGCTCCAGTTGGGCGGCGAGCGCGTGGTCCTCGGCCGGGGTCATGGAGTCGTAGCCGATCTCGCCGACGGCGACGACGCGGTCCTTGAGCAGATAGCGCGGCAGCTCGTCCAGGACCGGCAGCAGGCGCGGGTCGCCCGCCTCCTTGGGGTTGAGGGCGAGCGTGCAGTGGTGGGCGATGCCGTACTGGGCGGCGCGGAAGGGCTCCCAGCCGAGCAGCGAGTCGAAGTAGTCGTAGAAGCTCTCGGGGGAGGTGCGCGGCTGCCCCAGCCAGAAGGAGGGCTCGACGAGGGCGCGCACGCCCGCGTCGTACATGGCGGCGTAGTCATCGGTCGTGCGGGACGTCATGTGGATGTGCGGGTCGAAGATGCGCATCACACCTCCTTGCGGGTCAGGGCGAGGATCCGGTCGAGGTCCGCGGGCACGGCGCGGCCGGCGGCCGTGCGCTCGCGGGCGTAGTCGGTGAGCATGCGGCCGAGTTCGCCGTCGCCGGCGGCGCGGTCGGCCAGGCCCGCGATCTCGTCGGCGGGCACGCCGGTGAACAGGCACTTGAGGACGGCCTGCCGCCAGGCGTGGCCGCCGAGGTGCGCGGCCCCGTACGGGCCGAGGGCGGCGGCGACCAGCCGGGTGTCGTTGGTGCGCAGCGCGTCCTCGATCAGCGGTACGGCGCCGGGGCCCAGGTCCAGGTGCGGCAGCGCGCGCAGCACGGCCCGGCGTTCGGCGGCGTCGCCGCGGTCGTAGACGCGGGTGGCGACCCGCTCGTCGGCGCCGGCGGCGTGCAGGATCAGCACGCGTACGGCGTCGGCGGCGCCGGCGCCGCAGCGGCGGCGCGCGGCGGCGAAGTGGGCCTCCCAGGCGAGCAGTCCGGCGCTGGGACCCGGGGTGCCGTCGGCGGCGTCGGCGAGCGCGGCGGCGAGCCACTCGCGGGCCTCGGGCGCGAGCCGGGCTTCGACGGAGGCGCGCAGGTCAGCCGTCGCCGGAGCGGAGGCAGCGGCGGGTTCGGTGACGGGGACGGATTCGGCGACGGGGACGGGTGCGTCGGGGTCTGGGGTCACCACTGCGCGGCTCCTTTCACTCGGGTTTCACTCGGGTTTCACTCGGGTTTCACTCGGGTCACGGGTGTGGCGCGCGGCGGGCGGGTCCCGGCGTGCCGGGCGGCGGCTCGGGCGGGTGCGTACGAGGCCGTCAGCACGGCACCGTCCCTCTCGCCCGCGCCTCTTCCTCCGCCGCGCGCAGGAAGCGGATGGAGCTGGCCGCCAGCTCGGGTCCCGCGTGCGAGTGCCGGGGCAGCTCGACGCTGATCAGGCCCTGGTAGCCGGTGGTCTGCAGGGCTTCGAGCACCGACGGGAAGCCGATCTCGCCCTCGCCGAACGGCAGGTGCTCGTGCACGCCCCGGCACATGTCCTCGATCTGCACATGGGCGAGCCAGGGCGCGGCGGCCCGTACGCAGTCGGCGGGCAGCGCCTCCTCCAGGCACTGGCAGTGCCCGATGTCCAGGGTCAGCGCCAGCGCCGGCGCGTCGCCCACCTCCTCGCGCAGCCGGTGGAACCCGGCGAGGTCGTAGAGCAGATGGCCGGGCTCCGGCTCGACGGCGAGCGGCACGCCGGCGGCGTCCGCGGCCTGGAGCACCGGGGCCAGCTCGGCGCCCAGCCGCTTCCAGGCGTCGGGCTCCGCCACCCCGAACGGGCGGGTGCCGCTGAAGCAGTGCACGGCGTTGGCACCCAGCTCGGCGGCGACGTTCACGGCGGTGCGCAGCAGCCGGGAGCGGACGGCGCGCGCCTCGGGATCGGGGTCGAGCAGGGTGGGGTGGTGCTTGCGGCGCGGGTCGAGGACGTAGCGGGCGCCGGTCTCGATCGTCACCGCGAGCCCGTGCCGGGCCAGCAGCCGCCGCACGGTGGCCGTGCGGGCGGGCAGGTCCGGCGCGAGCGGGTCGAGGTGCATGTGGTCGAGAGTGAGCGCGATGCCGTCGTAGCCGAGGTCGGCCAGGAGCGCGACGGCGTCGGCCAGCCGCAGGTCGGTGAGGCCGTTGGTGCCGTAGGCCAGGCGCAGCCGGGTCATGTGGGGCTCACCTTCCGCGCGAGTCTGCGGGCTACGGGCACGAGGGCCAGCAGCGCCGCGGCGCTGGCGGGCGCGCCCGCGCGGGCGGCGAGGGCGGCCTGCAGCGGGATCATGGCGCGGATGCCGCCGCCGACGGCGCGCTGGGTGAGCTGCGGGCTGGGGTTGAGCGCGGCGTGCAGGTACGGGCGGACGGCGGTGGCGGCGTACGCGCCGGCGAGCAGGTCGCCGGGGGTGAGCGCCAGCCGGGGTCCCCCAGCCGGTGAGGTGCCGGCCGGCGGTACGGCGGTGCCGGTCCGTGGCGGCGGACCGGGGGGCGGGTACGGATCGTTGCCGCGGCGGACGGTGAGCGCGACGGCGGTGGTGACGACGAGGCCGGCGAGCGGCACGGCCGTCGACCCGCCCTCCACCTCGCGGCGGGAGACGACGGTGACCGCGTAGGTGTGGATGCCGAGGAGGACGGCGGCGGCGACCGGCCCGTCGGCCGCGGCCAGCCCGGCGCCGATGCCGGCGCGCCGGCGGAGCGGGCCGGACTGCGCGGCGGCGGCCGGCGGCACAGCGGCGGGTGCGGGTACGTCGCGCGCGGCTTCGGGGTGTGCGTAGCCGCCGCTCACGAGCCAGGCGCGGCCGGTGCCGACGGCCGGTGGCGCGGCCGGGGCAGCCGGGACGGCTTTCCGCGCCGCGCGGCCTTGGGTGGCCGCCGCGCCCAGGAGCAGGTCCAGGGTGCGGGCGGCGGCCATCGCGGCGGGGCCCGCGGCGGTGTTCTTCAGCTTCAGGTCGTACGCCCACACCGCCCCCGCGAGCGCCGTGGCGAGCGCGAGCGGCCGGCGGCCCGCGGCGGCGGCCAGACCGAGGCTCGCCGCGGTCAGGGCGGCGGCAGCCGTCAGCGCGGCGCGTGGAGTGATCCGGCCGGAGGGCAGCGGGCGGTGCGGGCGCTCGACGGCGTCGACGTGGCGGTCGGCGTAGTCGTTGAGCGCCATGCCCGCCTCGTAGAGGCACAGGGAGGAGCCGATGGCCAGCGCGGTGCCGCGGTTGGGGCGCAGCCCGGCCGCGGCGGCGCCCGCGAGGGCGTCGCCGGGGACGGTGAACAGCGCGGAGACGCGCAGGAGTTCGGCCCAGGCACGCACCCGGGCGGCCGTGGACGCGGCCTGCCCGCGCCCCTGGGCGCTGCGGGCCTCCGGCTCGGTGGGCCCGGTGGTACGGGTCCTGCGGAGCACGGCGCCGGGGACGGCGGCGGCGAGCAGCCCCGCTCCCCCGGCCAGGGCGGCGACGGGCCCGGGGCCCGCAGGCACGCTCCCCCGGCCAGCGGCACGGCCCGGCCGTACCCGCGCGGCCACCCGCGCGGCACCGGCGCCGAGCACGGCTCCGGAGACGACGGCGGCGACGACCGGCGCACCCCCGGGGCGCCGGCCCGCTGCCCTCGTACCCAGCGCAAGCGCTCCCGCGGCGCCCGCCAGCGCGGCGAGGGCCGGCTTACGGGCCGGCCGCCGGTCCCGGGCCACGGCCCCCGCGCCCAGCGCGAGGAGCCCGGCGGCGCCCGCCACCGCGGCGAGGGCGCGCCGCGGGCGGTGCGGCAGGGCGGCGCCCCAGTGCTGCACGGCGCTCACTGCGGCACCCGCAGCCGCTCCGCGACCGACAGCAGTTCGCGCCACTGGTCGGCGAGCCCGGGCGGGCCGCCGTCCGGGTCCTTGAAGAAGAACCCGAGGCCCGGCACCGGCCCGGCCATCCCGGCCTCGTGGGCGCGGGTGACGATCCGGATGAGGTCGAGGACCAGCGGCGCGGCGAGCGCGGAGTCGCAGCCCTGCCAGATGGTCTGCAGCACCATGCGGGTGCCGAGGAAGCCGTCGAAGACGACGTGGTCCCAGGCGGTCTTCCAGTCGCCGAGGGCCGGGACGTCGTCGATGTGCACCTCGCCCTCGACGCCGGTGCCGAGGGAGTCGACGAGGACCCGCTCCTTGCCGACGTTCTTGGCCGCCGCGGCGGCCGGGTCGCCGGCGAGGTTGGCGCCGTCGCCGCCGCCGAGGAGGTTGGTGCCGGACCAGGCGCGCACCTCGAGGGCGCGCTGCAGGAACATCGGCGCCAGCACCGAACGCAGCAGCGTCTGGCCGGTCTTGCCGTCGCGGCCGGTGTACGGCAGGCCGGAGGCGGCGGCGGGCTCGCGCAGCCGCGGGTGGTGCAGGCCGGTGGAGGGGGTGAAGTTGACGTACGAGCAGCCGGCGCGCAGGGCGGCGGCGGCGTAGCAGGAGGAGGCGGGCAGCGCGTCGCCGGCGGCGACCGGCTCGGTGGAGGCGACGTTGACGACGACGGCGCGGGCGAGGTTGCGGCGGCGTACGAAGTCGGTGATGTCGGCGGCGTACGAGTCGATCAGCGCGTCCTCGTCGTACGGCTCGCCGGGCTGCGGGCCGCCGGTGCGTATCTCGTCGTCGGCGGCGGCCAGTTCGGCGGCGACGGCGGCGGGCAGCCCGTGCGGGAGCACGCCGGCGGCGGCGAGTTCGTCCGCCCGCTTGGGCAGCGGGGTGCCGACCACGTCGTGGCCGCCGAAGACCAGCCGGCCGGGGGCCGGCAGCCCGCAGTCGGCGAACGGCCCGGTCTCGGTGACCATGCCGGTCGGCGGGTGGAGTCCGGCGGCCAGGGCGGCGCAGCCGGTGATCACGGTGGTGGCGACGGAGCCGCGGGCGCCGATGAGCCAGACGCCGGTATCGGCCGTCGCCGGAGTCGCCGGTTGCGGAGCTGTGTGTTGTCTGTGGACCGTCACGGCTGCTGCCTCCCACGTGTGTTCAGTTCAGATACACGGTGCGCCCGTGGGCGGGAGGCGTTGCGACCTCCCGCCCACGGCGTTCACGGGAGATCCTTCACCCGGATGTTGCGGAACGACACCTGGTCGTCTGCACCGTGGTTTTGGATCCCGATATGTCCGTCCGCAAGGCTGCGGGCGGGGTCGGTGTTGGTGAAGTCGTTGATCTTCACGTCGTTGAGCCAGATCTGCAGGTGCTCGCCCTCGACGCGCAGTTCGAAAGTGTTCCACTCCCCGGGCGGGTTGAGCGCCTCGTCGCGCGCGGCGATGTCGGCGGACTGGAACCCGTAGACCGCACCGGTGGTCCGGTCCGGGGAGTCGGTGGCGTCGATCTGGATCTCATAGCCGTTGTTCACGGCCGACCAGGGGTCGTCGGAGGGCGGGAACCCGACGAAGACGCCGGAGTTGTCGTCGCCCTCCATCCGCCAGTCGAGCTTGAGAGAGTACGAGCTGAACTCCCTGGCCTCGTACCACAGCATGCCCATGCCGCCTTCCGAGGTCAGGATGCCGTCCTCCAGACGGAACGAGCCCGGACCGGCCTGCTTCCAGCCCTCCGTGGACGTGCCGTCGAAGATCGGAGTGTAATCAACTTCGGTGGAGCCGCAGTCGGATTCGACCGCCCCGACGGCGTACTGGATGCCGCCGAGCAGGTGCGTGCGGAACTCCGGCTCCGCGTAGGACTCCTTGGTGTGGCCGAGGCCCGTGTAGAAGGACCGGCCGCTCTCGTACGTCTGGCACCAGGAGATGGGGTGGTCGTCGCCCATGTTGCCGCCGCTGTACGAGCCCTCGTCGAGGGTGGCCAGGACGCGGGCCTGCGTGCGCGGGTTGGTGCGGTAGTTGTACCACTCGTCGGTACGCACCCACTCGTCGCCCAGGTGGGCGGTGGCGGGGTGGTCGTGGTCCTCGACCTTGACCGTGGCCTGCTGGATCTGCGGGTGCGAGTCGAAGTACGCGCCGACGAGGCCGCCGTAGAACGGCCAGTCGTACTCGGTGTCGGCCGCGGCGTGCACGCCGACGTAGCCGCCGCCCGCGCGCACGTAGTCCTCGAAGGCCCGCTGCTGGCTGTCGTCGAGCACGTCGCCGGTGGTGGAGAGGAAGACGACGGCGTCGTACTGCTGGAGGTTGCCGGGCGTGAACGCGCCGGCGTCCTCGGTGGTGTCGACGGTGAAGCCGTTGTCGGCGCCGAGCTGCTGGATGGTCGCGATGCCGTCGGGGATGGAGTCGTGGCGGAAGCCCGCGGTCTTGGAGAAGACGAGCACGTGCTCGCCCTCCGCCTTGTCCCTCGGCTTCTCCGCGACGGCGGAGGTGTTCATGGCCATGGTGGTCAGCATGACGGCAGCCGCCGCGAGGGCGATACGTCCGGGAGCTTTCATGGGGCGCTCCTTCGCTGTGGTCGGTGGGTGGACGCCCCGCCGGCCGGAGCCGGCGGGGCGGTGGGGGGTTATCCGGTGGTGAGGGTGAAGTCGTCGACGTCGAACAGCGGACCGGTGCCGCTGCCGGTGAAGACGAGGTAGAGCTCGGTGGTGCCGTCCGGGGCGCCCGACAGGGGCGCCGTGACGTCCTGGAACGTGTCCCAGCCGCCCGTGACCGGCACCTCGGTGGAGCCGAGGAGCGTTCCGTCGGGGCCGCCCGCGCGCACCTCGAGGGTGCCGCCGGCCCCGGCGGAGGAGATCCGGGCGGTCAGCTCGGTGGCGTCGGACAGGACCCAGGGCATGAAGGCGATCCAGTCGCCGGCGTGGATGTCGCCGACCGTCTTGCCGCCGTTGGCCGCGGGCTTGTTCTGCGGCGCGACGCCCTCGGAGCTGTCGTAGTGCTCGGCCTGGCGGTGCTTGGGCTGCAGCTTGGCCTGGTCGGTCCCGGTCAGGGCGCCCTGGCCGCCGCCTCCGCCGTCGGTGTACGTGGCGGTGAGGCCGCCGTAGAGGTTGGCGTTGGGGTCGTGCTCGCCGTCCGCGGCCGTCTTCAGCGTGCCGCTGCAGCCGTTGGCGCTGGTCATCTCGTGGCCGTGGGAGTCGTGGCCGAGGATGTAGGCGACGCGGACCCTGGCGCAGTCGACGGTCTCGTCCTCCGGGTCGGTGACGGTGACCTCGAAGGGCACGTCGTCGCCGAAAGAGAAGGACTGGCCGTCCTGGGGCAGGCCGAGCGTCACCGTGGGCGCGGTGTTGCCGACGGTGATCTGCACGTTGGCGCTGCCGGTGAGGCCGTCGGGGTCGGTGGCGGTGAGGGTGACGTTGTACGTGCCGTTCCCGGCGTACGTGTGCGCGGGGTCGGCCTCGTCGGAGGTGGCGCCGTCGCCGAAGTCCCAGGCGTACGTCAGGTCGGTGCTGTCGGGGTCGGTGGTGCCCGCGGAGGAGAACTGCACGGCCAGGGGCGCCTGTCCGGAGGTGCGGTCGGCGCTGGCCTCGGCGACCGGGGAGGCGCCGCCGGTCATGTTCTCGATGCGGTAGAGGGCGGAGTTCTCGTCGCCGCCGAAGTAGCCGGTGCCGTAGTCGAGGACGTAGAGGGCGCCGTCGGGGCCGAAGTCCATGTCCATGACCTGGGTGCCGGACCAGGGGAAGTCGTTGATGGCGGAGACGGTGCCGTCGTCGCCCTGCTCGATGCGCTTGATCCAGGCGCGGCCGAACTCGCCGGCGAAGAAGTTCCCTTCGTACTCGGCGGGGAAGGCGACGGGCGAGTCGGGGTCGACCTCGGCCTGGCGGTAGACCGGGCCGCCCATCGGGGACTCGGAGCCACCTCCGAACTCGGGGACGGAGTTGCCGTCGTAGGGGATCCACGCGGCTTGGGCGGGGGGCAGGTCGGTCAGGCCGGTGTTGTGCGGCGAGTTGTTGACCGGAGCGCCGCAGTCGAACGCGCCGCCGGAGGCGCCGGAGGCGAAGTCGTAGTCGACGTAGGCGTCGTTGTCGCCGGTGCAGTACGGCCAGCCGAAGTTGCCCGGCTCGGTGATGCGGGCGAACTCGACCTGCCCGCCCGGGCCGCGGGTGTCGGAGGCGGTGCCGGCGTCGGGGCCGTAGTCGCCGAGGTAGACGGTGCCGGTGGCGTTGTCGACGCTCATCCGGAACGGGTTGCGGAAGCCCATCGCGTAGATCTCGGGACGCGTCTTGTCCGTGCCGGGCGCGAAGAGGTTGCCGGCCGGGATGTCGTACGAGCCGTCCGCGTTGACCTTGATCCGCAGCACCTTGCCCCGCAGGTCATTGGTGTTGCCCGCGGACCGCTGCGCGTCGAACGCCGGGTTCCGGTCCGCCCGCTCGTCGATCGGCGTGTAACCGTCCGACGCGAACGGATTGGTGTCGTCACCGGTCGACAGATACAGATTCCCCTCGGCGTCGAAGTCGATGTCACCGCCCACGTGGCAGCACAGCCCGCGGGAGGCGGGCACGTCCAGGACCGCCTGCTCGCTGCCGGTGTCGAGCGTGCCGTCGTCCTTGAGCACGAAGCGGGAGAGCCGGTTCACGCCGTCGAAGGGCGCGAAGTCGTCGGCGGTGCCCGTCTCGGGGGCGTCGCCCGCGGGGGTGTCCAGCGGCGGGGCGTAGTAGAGGTAGACGAACCGGTTCTGCTCGAAGCCGGGATCGACCCCGACGCCCTGCAGCCCCTCCTCGTCGTGGTTGTACACGGCGAGCTTGCCGGCGACCTTGGTCGTACCGCCCGCGTCCGTCAGCCGTACCGTGCCGTCGCGCGCGGTGTGCAGGACCGACCGGTCGGGCAGCACGGCCAGCGACATGGGCTCGCCCATCTCCGGCTCGCCCTTGGCGAGCGTCACCTGCTGGAACTCCGCCGCCGCCGGGGCCGGGTGCTCTTCGCCCGGGTGGGCGGCGCCGGTGGCGGACGTGCTCAGCACGAGGGCTGGCACGGCCAGCAGGGCCGCCGCCGTCCTCCCGATGGTTCTCCGGATCTTTCTGGTGTGCACCTGATCTCTCCTGCCGAGAGTGGGGGGTTTATGTCAGGGACATTCCAGGAACGTAACCGCCTTTTGCAGGAGAGAGAAGCCCTTTGACAGGACTTCAGTTATCTTCATCCTTGATAGGGACAAAGTCATCGCCGGGACATGCCGGAGCCGCCCGGCGGCAGGTGCCGCCGCCGGGCTGTGCTCCCCGCCTCCGGCGGCGGTCAGTCGCCGCCGAAGGCGGCGTCGAACGACGTCTGCGGAGGCTCGAAGTCCAGGGCCTTCAGCGCCCGCAGCGCCTCGGGGGCGCCCTGCAGCCGGTCCATACCGGCGTCCTCCCACTCCACCGAGACCGGCCCCTCGTAGCCGATCGAGCGGAGCATCCGGAAGACGTCCTCCCACGGCACGTCGCCGTGGCCGGCCGAGACGAAGTCCCAGCCGCGGCGCGGGTCGCCCCAGGGCAGGTGCGAGCCGAGCCGGCCGTTGCGGCCGTCGAGCCGCTTGCGGGCCTCCTTGCAGTCCACGTGGTAGATGCGGTCCTTGAAGTCCCACAGGAACCCCACCGGGTCCAGGTCCTGCCAGACGAAGTGGCTGGGGTCGAAGTTCAGCCCGAAGGCGGGCCGGTGGCCGACCGCCTCCATCGCCTGGTGCGTCGTCCAGTAGTCGTACGCGATCTCGGACGGGTGCACCTCGTGCGCGAAGCGCACGCCCTCGGCGTCGAACACGTCGAGGATCGGGTTCCAGCGGTCGGCGAAGTCCTGGTAGCCGCGCTCGATCATGTGCGGCGGCACCGGCGGGAACATCGCCACCAGATGCCAGATCGACGAGCCGGTGAAGCCGATGACGGTGTCGACGCCGAAGGCCGCCGCCGCCCGCGCGGTGTCGGCGATCTCCGCGGCGGCCCGCTGCCGGACGCCCTCGGGCTCGCCGTCGCCCCAGATCCGGGCCGGCAGGATGGCCTGGTGGCGCTCGTCGATGGGGTGGTCGCAGACCGCCTGGCCCACCAGGTGGTTGGAGATCGCCCAGCACTTCAGGCCGTACTTCTCCAGCAGTTGGTGGCGGCCGTCGAGATAGCCGGGCTCGCTCAGGGCCTTGTCCACCTCGAAGTGGTCGCCCCAGCAGGCGAGTTCGAGGCCGTCGTAGCCGAAGTCGCGGGCCAGCCGGCAGACCTCCTCCAGGGGGAGGTCCGCCCACTGGCCGGTGAACAAGGTGAAGGACCGGGGCATCGTGTGCTGCCTCTTTCTCCGGAGTGCCTCCGGGGTCGTCGGCTGATCCGGGGTCGGGTCAGGAAGCTTGGTCGGCCTGTGCTACGGGCGTGTAGACGGCGTTCTTCTGTGCGCTCTCCTCCACGGCCGCCAGCACCCGCTGCACCTGCAGCCCGTCCGCGAAGGACGGCGCGGGCTGTGCGCCGGCGGCGATGGCCTGGACGAGGTCGCGGGCCTGGTGCACGAAGGTGTGCTCGTACCCGAGGCCGTGGCCGGGCGGCCACCACGCCTCCAGGTACGGGTGCTGCGGCTCGGTGATCAGGACCCGCCGGAAACCGGCGGTCTCCGCCGGCTCCGCGTGGTCGTGCAACTGCAGCTCGTTCAGCCGCTCCAGGTCGAAGCTGAGCGAGCCGGACTCGCCGTTCAGCTCCACCGACAGGGCGTTCTTACGGCCCGAGGCCATCCGGCTGACCTCGAAGGACGCCAGCGCCCCCGAGGCCATCCGGCCGGTGAACAGGGCGGCGTCGTCCACCGTCACCGGACCGCGCTCACCGCTGCCGGCCGCCGCGCCGGAGAGCCCCGCCGCCGCGGACGGCAGCGGTCGCTCCTTGACGAACGTCTCGGTCTGCGCCGAGACGCCCACCAGTGTCTCCCCCGTCAGGAACTGCGCCAGGTCGACGATGTGCGCGCCGAGGTCGCCGAGCGCCCCCGAGCCCGCCTTCTCCCGCTGCATCCGCCAGGCCAGCGGGAACTCCGGGTCGACGAGCCAGTCCTGCAGGTACGTCACACGCACGTGCCGCAGCGCACCCAGCCGCCCGCCGGCGATCAGCTCACGCGCGTACGCCAGTGCCGGCACCCGGCGGTAGTTGAAGCCGACCATCGCGAGCTGCCCGCGCTCCCGCGCGCGGGCCGCGGCGTCCACCATCGCCTCGGCCTCGGCCACGGTGTTGGCCAGCGGCTTCTCGCACAGCACGTGCTTGCCCGCCTCCAGCGCGGCGATGGCGATCTCCGCGTGGCTGTCGCCCGGCGTGCAGACATCGACGAGCTGCACGTCGTCCCGGGCCAGGAGTTGGCGCCAGTCGGTCTCCGCGGCGGCCCAGCCCAGCTTGCGGGCCGCGGTGGCCACCTGCTCCTCGTCCCGGCCGCAGATCGCGGCCATGACGGGAGTCAGCGGAAGGTCGAAGACCCGGGCGGCGGTCCGCCAGCCCTGCGAATGGGCCGCCCCCATGAAGGCGTAGCCGACCATGCCGACGCCGAGCGCGGGTGCGGTCGTGTCGTGGGACATAGAACTCCTTGTCAGTAGGCTGCTTCCGGCACGCCGCAGCGGTCGTTCCGGGATCGGGAGGCCGTGCGGCTCCTGGCGCTGGCTGCCGTCAGTTGAAGCCGGTCGGCAGGTACTGGTCGATGTTGTCCTTGCTCACGACGGCGGAGTACAGCGTGAGCGACGCCGGGATCTCGAACTCGGCCATGCCTGAGATCCCCTTCTGCTGGCCGAGGGCGCGCGCGAGGTCGATCGCGGAGGCGGCCATCGTCGGCGGGTACAGGACGGTGGCCTTGATCACCGAGTCGTCCGCCTTGATGGAGTCCATCACCGCCTTGGAGCCGGCGCCGCCGACCATGATGAACTCGTCGCGGCCCGACTGGTCGATGGCCCGCTTGACGCCCACGCCCTGGTCGTCGTCGTGGTTCCACATGGCGTCGAACTCCGGCACGGCCTGGAGCAGGTCGGACATCTTGCGCTGGCCCGACTCGACGGTGAACTCGGCGGCCTGCCGGGCCACCTTCTCGATGTTGGGGTAGTTCTTCAGCGCGTCGTCGAACCCCTTCGTGCGCTGCTGGGTCAGCTCCAGGTTGTCGAGCCCGGCCAGCTCGACGACCTTCGCGTTCTCCTTGCCCTTCAACTGCTCGCCGATGAACCGGCCGGCGTTCAGGCCCATGCCGTAGTTGTCGCCGCCGATCCAGCAGCGGTACGCCTGCGGGTTGGCGAAGATCCGGTCCAGGTTGACGACGGGGATACCGGCGCGCATGGCCTTCAGCCCGGCCTGCGTCATCGCCTTGCCGTCGGCCGGCAGGATGACCAGGACGTCGACCTTCTTGTTGATCAGGGAGTCGACCTGGCCGATCTGGGTGGCCGTGTCGTTCGACCCCTCGGTGATGTCGAGGGTGACGTCCTCATATTTCTCCGCGCGCGAGCGCGCGTTGTCGTTGATGGCGTTGAGCCAGCCGTGGTCGGCCTCGGGGCCGGCGAAGCCGATGGTGACGGGCTTGCCGGGCTTCTCGTTCGAGACGTTCGCCTGCTGCTGCTCCGAGCTGCTGTCATCGTCATCGTCGTTGCTGGTGCAACTGGTCATGAAGGCGGCTGCCGAGACACCGGCGGCACCGAAGAGCATGTTTCTGCGGCTGAAAGGCGATTCGGGCATGTGGTTACGACCCTTCATTGCGTCGAGGACTTGCGCGAAGTCTGGTGTTGGATAAGGACGGCGGCGACGATGATCGCCCCCTTGGCGATGTCCTGAACCGCGCTCTGTACGTTGTTGAGGGCGAACAGGTTCGTGATGGTGTTGAAGACGAGCACGCCCAGCACCGAGCCGGTGATGGTGCCCCGGCCGCCGCTGAGCAGGGTGCCGCCGATGATCGCGGCGGCGATGGCATCCAGTTCGTACAGGTTGCCGTTGGTGTTCTGGCCGGAGCCGCTGAGCGCGATGAGCATGAACGCCGCGATGCCGCAGCACAGGCCGGACACGACGTACAGCAGCAGCCGCTGCCGCTTGATGTCGATGCCGGCGAGCCGGGCGGCCTCGGGGTTGCCGCCGACCGCCACGGTGCGGCGGCCGAAGGTGGTGCGGTTGAGCACCACCCAGCCCAGGGCGGCGACGCCCAGGAATATGAGCACCAGCGGCGGGATGCCGAGGATGCGGTTGTCCGCCGCCATGAGGTCCAGCACCGCGTCGACCTCGACGATCTGCGTCCCGCCGTCGCTCATCTGCTCGGCGAAGCCGCGCGCGGACGCGAGCATGGCGAGCGTGGCGATGAAGGGCACCAGGTTGCCGAACGCGATGAGCACGCCGTTGACGAGCCCGCAGCCGACGCCCACGGCGACGGAGCAGAAGAGCATGCCGGCCAGGCCGTAGTCCTGGGTGGCCTGTGTGGTCGCCCAGACCGAGGCGAGGGCGACGATGGCGCCGACCGAGAGGTCGATGCCGCCGCCGATGATCACCAGCGTCATGCCGATGGTGACCACGCCGATCGCCGACGACTGGACGAGGATGAGCCGGACGTTGTCGACATCCAGGAACTGGTCGGGCTTGGTGACGGCGCCGACGACGGCCAGCACGCCGAGGACGCCGAGCAGCGCCACCAGTCTCAGGTCCACGTAGGTCTGCCAGCCGGCGGCATGGCCGTTCCCCTTCGGCTTCTCCGGCGCCGGGGCGGGAAGCGAGTCCGATTTGCTCAGCACTTACGAGGTCCCTTCCATGACGAGGTCGAGCACCCGGTGCTCGTCGAGATCCCGGGCCGGGGCGCTGTGCACGACCCGGCCCTCGCGGAGTACGAGGACCCGGTCGGCGAGGCCGAGGACCTCGGGGAGTTCGCTGGAGACGAGCAGGACCGCGACGCCTTCGTCGGCGAGCCTGCGGATGAGCGCGTACAGCTCGGCGCGGGCGCCGACGTCCACGCCGCGGGTCGGCTCGTCCAGCAGCAGCACCCGGCAGTCGCGCAGCAGCCACCGTGCGAGCACGGCCTTCTGCTGGTTGCCGCCGGAGAGCGTGCGGACGAGGGCGTCGGGGTTGTCGGGGCGCAGCGAGAGGTCGCGTACGGCCTCCCGGGCCGCGGCCCGCTCCCCCGACCGGTCGAGCCAGCCGCCGGTGGAGAAGCGGGGGAGCGAGGAGATCGAGACGTTGCGGCTGACGGACTCCGTCATCAGCAGCGCCTGGGCCTTGCGCTCCTCGGGGGCCAGCCCGATGCCCGCCTTGACGGCGGCGGTGACGCTGCCAGGGCGCAGCGGGCGGCCGTCGACGAGCACCCGGCCGGCGGTCGGCTTGCGCGCGCCGAAGACGGTCTCCAGGATCTCCGAGCGGCCGGAGCCGACCAGGCCCGCCAGGCCGACGATCTCGCCGGGTGCGACCTCAAGGTCCACCGGCGCGAACTCGCCCTGCCTGGCCAGCCCTTCGAGGGCGAGCACGGGCTGCTTGCCCGCGCCGGGGGCATCCGGCCGGTCGGGGAAGACGTGCGCGACGTTCCGGCCGGTCATCAGGGTGACGATCTCGTCGGTCGACGTGCTCTGCGCGGGCAGCCCGCGGGCGACGGCGCGGCCGTCCTTCAGGACGGTGACGCGGTCGCCGATGCGGCGGATCTCCTCCAGCCGGTGGGAGATGTAGATGACGGCGACGCCCTGCGCGGTGAGGTCGGCGACGATGCGGAAGAGGTTGTCGACCTCGTCGGGGTCGAGGGCGGCGGACGGCTCGTCCATGACGATGAGCTTCACGTCGTGGGAGAGCGCCCGGGCCATGGAGACGACCTGCTGGCCGGCGGCGGAGAGGCTGCCGACGATGGTGGCGGCGGAGATCTCCGGGTGGCCGAGCCGGGCCAGCAGGTCCTGGGCGGCGGTGTGCGCCTCGCGGGTCTTGATGAACCCGCCGGCGGAGCGCTCGTGGCCCAGGAAGACGTTCTCCGCCACCGACACGTGCCGCACCAGGTCGAGTTCCTGGTAGATGGTGGAGATGCCCAGGCGCATGGCGGCCACGGGCGACTTCAGCGTGGTCTCTTCGCCCTGCCAGACGATGGTGCCCTCGTCCGGCTGGTGGGCGCCGGCCAGGACCTTGATGAGGGTGGACTTGCCGGCGCCGTTCTGGCCGAGCAGGCAGTGCACCTCGCCGGCCACGACGTCGAGGTCGACGCCGTCGAGCGCGCGGACGCCGGGGAAGGACTTGGTGATCCCCGTCATGGTGAGCAGGGGTGTGGCGGGGGTGGGCGGCGTATCGGACGTGGGCGCCATGTACGGATCTCCTCGGCGGTGCTCCAACTGCGGCTGCGCGGGGGCAGCTTGGGCAGCGTGGAGCGCAAACGGGCGGGTTCACCGGGTGGTGCGGGTAAGGCGGGTGGAGGGGTCGGAGGGCAGCGGGGTGGTGCGGGGGCCTGCGCGGGTGGTGCTCCGGCCGGCCGTGGGTGCCGCGGTGGTGCTGCGGTGCGTACGCGATGGTTCGGTTGGAACAGGCAGTACGGGCGGTGCTGGTGATGCCGCTGGTGCTGTGGTGGTGCGCGGGTCGTACGGGGTGGTGCGCGGGCGGTGCGTGGCCGGACCTGGGTGGTGCGGGCCGTACGGGTGGTGCGCTGGTGTCCGCGCCCGGTGTCAGGCGGGCGAGAACAGGTGGTCGCTGGTGAGCCGCGCGGCGCCGATCACGCCCGCGGTGGGGCCGAGTTCGCCGAGCACGATGGGCAGGTTGCCGGTCGCCAGGGGCAGTGACTGGCGGTAGACCTGGGTGCGGATGGCGGCGAGCAGCGTGTGGCCGAGGCCGGTCACCCCGCCGCCGATGACCACGAGTCCCGGGTTGAAGAAGCTGACCAGGCCCGCGATGACCTGGCCGGTACGGGTGCCGCCCTCGCGGATGAGGTCCAGCGCGACGGCGTCGCCGGCCGTCGCCGCCACGGCGACGTCCTTGGCCTCCAGTTCGCCGCCCTCCGCCAGCCTGGCGGCCAACTGTGCGGAGCGGCCCTCCCGGGCGGCGTTCTCGGCGTCCCTGGCGAGGGCCGAGCCGCCGAAGTACGCCTCCAGGCAGCCGCGGTTGCCGCAGGCGCACGGGCGCCCGTCCACCTCCACCTGGATGTGGCCGATGTCGCCGGCGCTGCCGTTCGTACCGCGGTAGACCTCGCCGCCGACGAGGATGCCGCAGCCGATGCCGGTGCCGATCTTGACGTAGAGGAAGTCGCGTACGGCCCGGGCGACGCCGGCGTGCTGCTCGCCCTGGGCCATGATGTTCACGTCGTTGTCGACCATGACCGGGCAGCCCAGTTCCTGGCTGAGTGCCTCGCGGACCGGGAACCCGTCCCAGCCGGGCATGATCGGCGGCGCGACCGGCACGCCCTCGGGGAAGCGGACGGGGCCCGGGACGCCGATGCCGGCGCCGTCGAAGCCCTCCGCGACCCCGGAGGCGCGCAGTTTGGCCGCCATCGCCAGCACCTGCTCGAAGACCGCGACCGGGCCCTCGCGCACGTCCATGGGCTGGGTCAGATGGCCGAGCACCTCCAACTCGGCGTTGGTGACCGCCACGTCGATGGAGGTGGCGCCGATGTCGACGCCGAGGAAACGCAGCGAGGGCGCGAGGCGGATGTTGTGCGACCTGCGTCCGCCCCGGGAGGCGGCGAGGCCGTCGGCGACCACGAGCCCGGTCTGCAGCAGCCGGTCGATCTCGACCGCCAGCTTAGAGCGGGACAGTTCCACCTGGTCGCCGAGCTGCGCCCGGGAGTTCGGGCCGCCGTCACGCAACAGGCGGAGCAGTCGCGCCTGATGCGCGTTCGCGGGCCGAGCTGTCATACGCCGCACGTCACCCCTCCCGGCCTCGTGTACGTCGTTTCTCGTACGCCGTCGTCGGTTTTCCACTTTCCACGGGGAACCTAGCAGTGCTCGGCCACCGAGGGAAGAAGTTCTGCAGGAATCGGTATCTACTTTCTCCACCTCCAGGACAAAGATGCCTCACAGTCGGCGGCACAGTCGGCGGCGTACGCTGACCGGATGGGTCGGGTGACGGTGCGGCGTCCGGTGGTGCGGGTGCGCGGAGGCCGGGTGGACCGGCGGGCGGACACGCTGGCGGCGGAGGAGCCGCTGGAGATCCGGCTGGGCGGCCGGGCGCTGGCGGTCACGATGCGCACGCCGGGGGACGACTTCGCGCTGGCGGCGGGGTTCCTGGTCAGCGAGGGCGTGCTGGCGCAGGGCGGGGAGCTGGCCGGGATCACGTACTGCGCGGGAGCGGTCGACGGCGAGGGCGGGAACTCGTACAACGTCGTCGACGTGCGGCCGGCCGCGGGAGTGGCGGTGCCGGAGGTCACGCTGGAGCGGCACGTCTACACGACGTCGTCGTGCGGGCTGTGCGGGAAGGCGAGCCTGGACGCGGTCCGCACGACGACCCGCTGGCCGATCGCCGACGGCGACTTCCAGCTCACCCCCGATGTACTGGCTGCGCTGCCTGAGCGGCTACGGGCCGGGCAGCGGGTCTTCGACCGCACCGGCGGCCTGCACGCCGCCGCCCTGTTCACGCCCGCCGGGGATTTGATCGACCTGCGCGAGGACGTGGGCCGCCACAACGCCGTCGACAAGCTCGTCGGCCGCGCCCTGCAACAAGACCGGCTGCCGCTGTCCGACACCGTGCTGATGGTCTCCGGCCGCGCCTCCTTCGAACTGGCACAGAAGGCGGCGATGGCCGGCATCCCGGTCCTGGCCGCGGTCTCCGCGCCCTCTTCCCTGGCCGTCGACCTCGCCGCCGAGACGGGGATGACGCTGGTCGGGTTCCTGCGGGGCGACACCATGAACGTGTACGCGGGCGAACACCGGATCGCGCTCGGCTGACGCCCGGCCGCTCGGCTGACGCCCGGCGGCTGCCCGGACGGAGGTGGACAGTGTCCACCTCGTGGTAGACACTGTCCACCATGCCCGCGGACACCCGCGCCCGCCTGCTCCAGGCCGCGCTCGAACTGCTCGACGAGCGAGGCGTCGACGCCCTGACCCTGCGCGCCATCGCCCGGCGCTGCGGCGTCTCGCACGGCGCCCCGCTCAAGCACTTCCCGCACCGCGCGGCGCTGCTGTCGGCCGTGGCCACCCAGGGATTCCACGAGCTGCGGGACTGGGCCGGCGAGGCGCTGGCGAAGCTGCCGCCGGACGCGAGCCCGGCGCTGCGGCTGCGCACGGGCGCGGGCGCGTACGTGGAGTACGCCGTGGCCCGGCCCGAGATGTTCGCGCTGATGTTCCGCCGCGACCTGCTCGACCAGCACGACCGCGAGCTGGGCCGCGCCTCGCTCGGCGGCTTCGAGAACCTCGTCCGCCTCGTCGAGGCGCGGCAGGCCGAGGGCTGGCGGGCCGACGCCGACCCGCGGCTGCTCACCGGCGCCCTGTGGTCGGCTCTGCACGGCACCGCCGAGCTGTGGTCCTGGGGCTCCCTGCCGCTGGCCACCGGCGCGGCGACCATCGACGACGTTCTCGACAGCCTCTGCGAGGCGTTCGAGATCGGCCCACCCACCGCACGACGAAAGCGAACCACGCCATGACCACCACCCCTCCCCCGGACTTCGACCAGGAGACCGCCGTCCACGCGCGCATTGGCGAGCCCGGTGCGTACGACACGGACCTGCCCGGCGCGTGGAAGATCGGCCAGGGCATCAACGGCGGCGTGCTGCTGACGGTGGCCGCCCGCGCGCTGTCCGCCGCACTCGGCGCCCCCCGCGACGGCCACGCCGGCCACCCGGACCCGCTGTCCGTCTCCGCGTACTACCTCTCCACCGCCACCGCGGGCCCTGCGGTGGTCCGCACCGAGACCATCCGCCGGGGCAACTCCGTCTCCCACGGCGGCGCGGAGCTGCTCCAGCAGGAGGATCCGGCCGCCGCCCCGGTGCCCCGGCTGCGCGTCCTGGCGGCGTACGGCGCCCTCGCCGGCCAGCCCGACGACGTCAGGACCTCCGCGAAGCCGCCCGCGCTCGCGCCGGTGGAGCAGTGCATAGGCAGCGAAGCGGCGCCGCCGGAGTTCCGCGCGGAGTCCCCGATGCTCAGCCGCGCCGACGTCCGGCTGGACCCGTCATGCGTGGGCTGGGCGGTCGGCGCCCCGTCCGGGAAGGGCGAGATGAAGGGCTGGTTCCGGCTCCCCGAGGTCCGCGACCCGGACCCCCTGCTGCTCCTGACGGCGGTCGACCTCCTCCCCCCGGTGACCTTCGACCTGGGCCTGCCCGGCTGGGCCCCGACGCTGGAACTCACCGCCCACGTCCGCGCCACCCCGGCGCCGGGGTGGCTGCGGTTGATCCACACGACGCGCAACGTCGCGGGCGGCTTGATGGAGGAGGACGCGGAGATCTGGGACTCGGAGGACCGCCTGGTGGCCCAGTCCCGCCAACTGGCCCGCATGCCGCGGCAGTCCTGACCCGGCCGCCCGCGGGGCCGGGATGGCTGTCCGGCCCGGCGGGCGGCGCCTGCCGGGCCGGCTCCGGTACGGCCTCGCCAAGACCGGCGGCTACGGGCGCCGGCCCCCCACCCCCGCCGCCGGCCCCACCCCCCGCCGCGGGCCCGCCGTCAGCCGGCGTCCACCGCCAGCCCGGCGTCCACCGCCCCCGCGCCCACCGCCCCGGCGTACGAGCCGAGCAACGCGGCGTCCTCGCGGGTGACGCCGCCGGCCAGCCGGTCACCCAGCTCGCGCTGGAACTCCTGGAAGGAGGCCAGTCCGGGCAGCCCTTCGCCGGCCACGACGTGGACGAAGGTGACCCCGTCCGCGAGCCGGAAGCTGCTGTACCGCAACCCGGCCGGCGCCGCACCCGCCAGCTCGGCGAAGACGCCCTCGATCAGGCGCTGGTTCTCCTCAGCGCACTCCGGCTTGGTCTGGTAGCGGATCACTGCTGTGCTCATCGGGCTCTCCTCGATCGGTTCGCCGCCCACGGCCCTCGGCCGGCCGGCTGTCACTGATACAGACAACGCGGACGCCCGCGGCTCATCGCCGCGATGACATGAAGCCCTCGCCGCTGTCAGTACCAGTGACGGCGACTTTCTGGAGGATCTCTCGTGAGCAGCAAGGAGCGGACGACCGCCGCGCAGCGCTGGATGCCGCGCCCGGCCTCGATCACCGGTGCCGCGCGTGCGGGCGCCCGGCCGGTGGTGGCGGAGGAGCTGCGATGAACCTGGAGAGCGAGTTCGCCCGGTACCGGGGCGAGTTGGTCGCGCACTGCTACCGCATGCTCGGGTCGCTGCACGACGCGGAGGACGTGGTGCAGGAGACGTACCTGCGCGCCTGGAAGGGCTTCGCGGACTTCGAGCGGCGCTCCTCGGTCAGGACGTGGCTCTACCGGATCGCCACCCGGCTCAGCCTGAACGCCCTGCGGCACAGCAGCCGCCGCCTGGTGCCCTCGGCGCTGGGCGCCCCCGGCACCGACCCGGACGCCCTCGCCCCGCCGGAGCTGGCGACGGCCTGGCTCGAACCCTTCCCCGACCACCTGCTGAGCTCCGACCCGGCGCAGGTGGTGGGGACCCGGCAGAGTCTGCGGCTGGCGCTGGTCGCCGCGCTGCAGCACCTGCCTCCGCGCCAGCGCGCGGTACTGATCCTCCGGGACGTGCTCGCCTGGCCGGCGGCGGAGGTGGCCGAGCTGTTCGAGACGACGACCGCGGCCGTCAACAGCTCGCTCCAGCGGGCACGCGCCGAGCTGGCCAAGGTGGCACCCGCGGAAGACCAGTTGAGCGAACCGGCCGCGCCCGCGCGGCGGGCGCTGCTCGACCAGTACGCCAAGGCGTTCGAGCAGGCGGACCTGACCGCGCTGGAGGGCCTGCTGACCCGGGACGTCCGGTGGGAGATGCCGCCGCGGCCGACGTGGTTCCTGGGCCGCGAGGACGTACTGCGGCTGCTGGCGGCGAAGCTGCTGCCCGGCGCGGAGATGCGGACGATGGTGGAGACGTCGGCGAACGGCCAGCCCGCGTTCGCGATGTACACCCGGGGAGAAGACGGGGTGTTCCACGCGCGGTACGTACAGGTGCTGACGCTGACGGCAGGGGGCATCGCGGCGATCCTGGCGTTCCACCGCCCGGACCTGTTCCCGTCGTTCGGGCTGCCGGTCGACCGGGGGGCGTAGCCGGTCCGGCCGGGCCGTCCGCCCGGCCGTCCCGCCGGCTGAAGCACTCAGCACTTCGGTGACGATCGCTACGGCAGGGGGCCGAGGTCGCCGTGGACCATGGTCCCGGGGATCGGGGGGCGGTCCCAGAGGGCGAGGATCTCGTTCGCCAGGGCGACGATCGCCCGCGGATCCCGGTCGCCGTACGCCTTGACTGCGGCGGCCGACAGGCTGCGCGGGACGGCATCGGCGTCGAGCAGGACGCGCCAGTCCTCCGGCGCAAGTTCCAGGAACTCCAGCCCCGTCAGCCCGACGATCTCCAGGGGGTCGGCGAGCGTCCCGGGGTAGCAGGAGAGGGTACGCAGGCGGGGCAGCCCGGCAACGGGCGCAAGGCTGAGCGGCTCGCCGTTCCAGACGCCGAGGCTCAGCACTTCCAGTTCGGGGTGGGCCGCGGCCGCCACGCTCCTGACGCTCACGTGGTTGACCATCGCCACCTGGGGAAGGCCGCGTTGATGCCCGGCGTACCAGTCCCGTTCCGGATCCTGGACCAGGTCGGTGAGGGACTCGGCGAACAACCCGGCGCCGACGCTCTGTTCATGGTCGAGCACGATGATCTGCCCGGTGTGGCCGCGCGGACCCGGCGTCAGGTCGACGGCGACCTGATCCCCGCCGCCGGTGTCGCCGATGACGATCCATCCGGGCGAGCCGACCAGGTCCTGCACGGCGGCGTCCGGCCCGGTGACAGCCGCCTCCAGCGCCGCATGCTCCCAGCGGAACGAACGGCACGTTCTGCCGGCGATGGACACCTTGTCCAGGGAGTCCAGCTCGAAGCCGACCGCGTCGAAGACACGCTGCGCCGCCTCGTAGCCCTCACCCCAGTCCGTCCACCGTGCCCGAGTCACTCCGTAGAGCACCTTGACCTCCTCGGGCAGAGCCACTCCCAGCCGGGCCTCCGTCGCGGCGATCTCCGCCTCGGTGGCGCCGATCGCCCCGGGTATCCGCTCGCGCAACGTCCGTTCCAGCAGCGCCAGATCCACAGACGGAGCCCGCCGCGCCCCGGGCACGGCCTCGGGCAGGCGGCGCCACGGCTCGGGCAGCGCCCCCTCGACCAGGAGCAGCGCCCCCGGGTGAGCGTTCCCGAGGCCGGGATCCGCGGCGGGGCTGGGGTCGAACAGATGCAGCACAGCCTTCCCGCTCGGCGGGATCTCCGCGGTGAACGCGACGTGGGACACCCCCGCCGCTGTCAGCGCACTCTGTACCCGGCCGACCGCGTCGAACTCCTCCTGCATGTCCGACACCAGCAGCGCGCGTCCCAGCTGCGGGACCCGCTGTGGCACAGGCACGCTCCACGAGCCCTGCCCGATACTCCCCGCCACGTAGCCGCCCGGCACCGCGAGGGTCTCCGCATGGGCGGTCCGCAGGAGCCGCAACAGGGGCTCCCAGGTGGCGAAGTCATGCAGCGAGGACAACAGAACCCTCCGGCAGGTCGGTGATCAGGGCGGTGGGGATTATGCCGTCCGCCACCGACAGTCCCGTCCCCGCTGCCCCGGCCGCCCGCGGCGACCGGCGCTCCTGCCGGTGAGCTGGGGCGGGGTTGACACGCTGGGTCATGTCCATGACTGTCGAGGCCGTCGGCTACGCACCTTCCGGTTCCGGGGAAGCGCGGCGCCGAGGACAGGCCGCCGACACGGAGGTACGTGGATGAGGGAGCCGACGTTCGGACTCCTGGGGCCGCTGCGTGTGTGGGCGGGAGGTGTCCCGGTCCGGATCGGGGGGCCGAAGCCGCGGGCGGCGCTCGCCACGCTGCTGCTGCAGCCCGGCCGCTTCGTCTCCGTGGACGTGCTCACGGAGGTGCTGTGGCCGGGCGGGGCGCCCCCGTCGGCCGTGGCCAACGTGCGTACGTACGTGCGCAATCTGCGCCGGGCGCTGTCCGCCGCGGGGATCTCCGCCGCGGGGCTGCGGACGGAGCCGTCCGGCTACGCCTTCGACGTCGCGCCCGACGACGTCGACATGCTGCTCTTCGAGCGGCGCCTGGACCGGGCCCGCGCGGCCCGCGACCGGGGTGACGACGTCGCAGCGCTGCACGAGTACGAGACGGCGCTCGGCCTCTGGCGCGGCGGCGTGCTGCAGGACGTACCGGCCAGCGTGGTCTGGGATCCCGGCGTCACCAGGCTGGAGGAGCTGCGGGCGACCGCGGTCGACGAGTGCCTCGGGGTCCGGCTGCGGCTGCGGGACTACGCGCTGCTCCTCGCTGAGCTGCGCGCCCGGCTCACCGAGGATCCGCTGCGGGAGGACCTGTGGCGGATGCTCGTACGCGCGCTGCACGACTCGGGCCGTACGAGCGAGGCGCGCTCCGCCTACGCCGACGCCGAGCACATCCTCGCCGCCGAACTCGGCACCGAGCCGAGCCGGCCGCTGCGGGCCGTCGGCGAGGAGGTCAACGGGTACGCCGGGCGGAGCCGCGCGGTGGCGGCCTCCCCCACCGGCTACGCCCTCACTGGCGGGGGGACCCCGATTGCCGTGTGCCAGTTACCCATGGACGTACCGGACTTCACCGGCCGGACGGCGGAGATCGCCGCGCTGGAGAAGCTGCTGTCGGCGGCCGACCGGCGGCCGGTCGTCGTGGCGATGTCGGGGCCGCCGGGGTCGGGAAAGTCCGCGCTGACCGTGCATGTGGCGCACCGGGCCCGGGCGGCGTTCCCCGACGGCCAGCTCTTCGTCGACCTCGGCGGGCTGAGCGACCGGCCGCGCGACCCCACCGACGTGCTGGCCGAGATGCTGCGCGGCCTCGGTGTCGTCGACAGCACCATCCCCGCCGAGCAGAGCGAACGGGCCGCGCTGCTCCGCTCGCGCCTGGCGCAGCGGCGCTTCCTCGTCGTGCTTGACGACGCGGCCGACGGCGCCCAGGTACGCCCCCTGCTGCCCGGCACCGGAGGCTCGGCGGTGCTCGTCAGCTCCCGCCGGCGGATGCCCGACCTGCCGGCGCACCACTTCTCGCTCGGCGGGCTGAAGCAGGACGAGGCCCGCGCCCTGCTCGGCACGGTCGCCGGACCGGACCGGCTGGTCACCGACGCGGCCGGCGCGGACCGGGTGCTCGCCGGGTGCGGCTCGCTGCCGCTGGCCGTACGGATCGCCGGGTCGCGGCTGGCGAGCCGGCAGTCCTGGACCGCGGCGACACTGGCCGACCTGCTGCAGGACGAGCGCGGGCGGCTCGACCAGTTGCAGGCGGGCGAGCTGGAGGTGCGGGCGAGCGCGGAGCTGAGCTACCGGCACCTGCCGGAGGCCGCGGCCACGGCCTTCCGGGCCTTCGGCCGGCTGCCGGCCGGGCCGGTGGGCGGCTGGCTCGTCGCCGTCGCCATGGGCGGCGGCGCCGCTGCCCACGGCGACGGCGCCGCCGCCGAAGCGCTGGCCACCCTGGCCGACCGGCACCTGATCGAGGCCGTGGGGACCGACGGGCTCGGGCTGCCGCGCTACCGCATGCACGACCTGCTGCGCTGCTACGCGCGCGAGCTGGCCGACGCCGACACGTTCACGGTGCGCCGGCGGCAGCAGCTCCGTATCGTCGACGCCCTGACCGCACTCGCGCGCGCCGCGAACGCGGCGATGCCCACGCGGTTCCTCGGCGTGTTCGGGGCGGCGGCAGCGCATACGGGCGGGGCGGAAGGGCCGGACGCCGAGATCACCCGGGCCGTGCGGGCCAGGCCCGTCGAGTGGTTCGAGACCGAGCGCCGGGTCCTCGTCGCCACGGTGGAGTCCGCGCTGCGGCTCGGCCGCGTCACGCAGGCCGCCGACCTCGCGCTGGAGCTGGCGAGCTTCTTCGACCTGCGCGGCTACTACGGCGACTGGCTGCGCACGCACCAACTGGTGCTCGACGCGATCCCGGCCCCGTCGGACGCGCGGGCCGCGGCGCTGCTCCGCAACATCGGCCAACTGCACCTCTACCGCGACCGCTACGCCGACGCACGCGACTCCTTCGTCTGGGCCCGCGCGGTCTTCCGGGCGGTCGGCCACCGGGCCGGCGAGGCGGTCGCGGCGGCCGGGGAGGGATCCGTACACCGGACCCTGGGCGACCTCGACGCCGCGCTGGCGACGTTCACCGACGCGCTGGGCGGGTTCCGGGAGACCGGCGACCGGCACGGCGAGGCGGTCGCGCGCAACGCGATCGCCTCCGTATGGCTGGAGCGCGGGAATCCGCGGGCCGCGGCGTCGTGGCTGGACGGGGCGCTGGAGCTGGCCCGGGACCTCGGCGACCGCCACCGCGAGGCGCAGGTACGCCGCCGCATCGCCGTGCTGCACGACCTGCGCGGCGACGCGGACCTGGCGCAGGCGGAGCTGGAGCGGGCCCTGGACATCTTCGGCGACCTCGCCGACACGCACTGCGCCGCCTACGTGCAGGAGAGCATCGGCGAACTGTGCCTGCGCCGCGGCAACGCGGGCGAGGCGTCGGCACTGCTGGCCGACGCGCTCGCCGTACAGCGGCAGTTGGGCGACCGGCGCGCGGAGGCGAGTCTCGCCTGCCTGCTCGGTGAGCTGCACCACGCGACGGGCCGGGTGCAGACCGCCCGGCACTACTTCCACCACTCCCTGTCCACCTGGCGGCGGCTGGAGGCGCACGACCGGGCCGAGGTGGTGCACGCGAAGCTGCGGTCGCTGCACGCCGGCCAGGGATGACGCGCGTAGAGCGAATGCGGCGGTAACCGGCCGCATTCGCTCCAGGTGGGCGCGTCAGCAGCCGTTCGTGCTCTTCAGCCGCCGGTCGAGGTAGTCGTACCAGGTGATGCCCTGGACGACCGAGACGACGACGGAGCCGTTGTGGATCTGCTCGTAGTGCAGGTGGGGGGAGATGGTGGAGGTCGCGGACGAGGCACCGACCTTGCCGATCACCTGACCGCGGTTCACGTGCGCGCCGACCCCGACGCTGCGCTCCTTCAGGTGCGCGTACCGGGTCCGCCAGCCGTCGCCGTGGGCGATGACGATGGTGTTGCCGTAGCCGGTGCCGGTGGAGTAGTACGAGTCGACGACCGTGCCGCCCGCGCTGGCGAGCACGCGGCGGCCGAAGTCGTCGGGGTTGCCGTTGGCGTCGTAGTGGTTCCAGTCGATGGAGTGCGCCGGGTTGTGCCCGTTCCAGTTGTTGCCGCGCCAGGTCTGGCCGCAGATGAACGGCATCCTGAAGCCGGGCCGGGCCAGGGGCGTCGCCGTCTCTGACGACGTGCCGGCCTGGGGCGCCGCGACGGCGGCCGGCATCGCGACAGCCACGGCGGCGGCCACGCTCACCGCGGCGAACAGTCGGTGCAAACGTCTGCGCATGGTTATCCCCTTCGTCGCTGACCCGGTGATTGAAGGGGGCGCCGATACAAAGCGGATACACAGGGGGCGGGCGGTGCGCGTACGGTCGCCGGCAGGGCCGCGGCGGCGGAGCGGACGCGAACGCCGAACGCGTCGGCCGTGACCGCGGCGCGGCGGCGCGGCGGGGTGTGACCGCGGCGGAGTCGGTGGTACGCATGGCGTCGTGGACTGGTTTTCCGCGGACGGGTACTGGCTGAGCCGGCTGGTGTTCCAGCGTGGCCTCGCCCTGCTGTACGTCGTCGCCTTCGTCGCCGCGGCGCGGCAGTTCCGGCCGCTCATCGGCGCGCACGGCATGCTTCCCGTGCCGCGGTTCACCGACCGGGTGCCGTTCTGGCAGGCGCCGAGCCTGTTCCAGTGGCGCTACTCCGACCGGCTCTTCGCCGCCGTCGCCTGGGGCGGTGCCGTGCTCGCCGCCGCGGTGGCCGCCGGGGCGGCGGATGCGGTGCCGCTGTGGGGGGCGATGCTGCTGTGGGCGGTGTTGTGGGCGCTGTATCTGTCGATCGTCAACGTGGGTCAGGCGTGGTACTCGTTCGGGTGGGAGTCGCTGCTGCTGGAGGCCGGCTTCCTCGCGGTCTTCCTCGGCAACGACACCGTAGGGCCGCCGGTGCTCGTGCTCTTCCTGCTGCGCTGGCTGCTGTTCCGGGTCGAGTTCGGGGCCGGGCTGATCAAGATGCGCGGCGACCGGTGCTGGCGGAATCTGACCTGCCTCTACTACCACCACGAGACACAGCCGATGCCCGGGCCGCTGAGCTGGTTCTTCCACCACCTGCCCCGGCCCCTCCACCGCGTCGAGACCGCCGCCAACCACGTCGCCCAGCTCGTCCTGCCCGTCCTGCTGTTCACCCCCCAGCCCGTCGCCACCTGGGCCGCCGTCCCCATCGTCGTCACCCAGCTCTGGCTGGTGCTCTCCGGCAACTTCGCCTGGCTCAACTGGATCACCATCGTCATCGCCGTCACCGCGATCGACGGGCGGCTCGTCGCCGATCACACCCCGCTGCCCGGGCCGCCCGAGTCCGGCGGCACGCCGGTCTGGTTCACCGTCGTCGTCTTCGCCGCGACCGCCCTCGTGCTCGTGCTGAGCTGGTGGCCCGCCCGCAACCTCCTCTCCCGGCGGCAGCGCATGAACGCCTCGTTCAACTCCCTCCACCTCGTCAACACCTACGGCGCCTTCGGCAGCATCACCCGCGTACGGCACGAGATCGTCGTCGAGGGCACGGCGGACACGCGGCCGACCGCGGCGAGCGAGTGGCGGGAGTACGGGTTCAAGGGCAAGCCCGGTGATCTGCGGCGGCTGCCGCGGCAGTTCGCGCCGTACCATCTGCGGCTCGACTGGCTGATGTGGTTCGCCGCGCTCTCCCCCGCGTACGCGGAGCGGTGGTTCGGCACCTTCCTGCACCGGCTGCTCGACGGCGACCGCGACACGCTCCGGCTGCTGAGCCGCAACCCCTTCCCGGCGGACCCGCCCGGCAGCGTACGCGCCCGGCTGTTCCGGTACGAGTACACCGACTGGGCCGAGCTGCGCCGCACCGGCGCCTGGTGGCGGCGGGAGTTCGTACGCGAGTACGCCCCGCCCGTGTCCGCCCGGAAGCGGGGCGTACTCAGCCCGTGAGCTGCTGCAGCCCCACCACCCGCAGCAGCTCCAGCCGTTCGTACGACTCGCTGCCCGGCCGCGCCGTGTAGACCACGAGACGCTGGTCGTGCTCCGGGCTCAGCAGCACCTCGCAGTCCAGCTCCAGCAGCCCGACCACCGGGTGGACGAACCGCTTGGTGTCCCGGCGCCGCACCCCCACGTCGTGCGCCTCCCACAGCGCCGCGAACTCCGCGCTGCGCGCCCGCAGCCGCCGGACCAGACCGGCCACCCGGGCGTCGTCCGGCCGCCGGGCGAGGGTGGCGCGCAGGTCGGCGACCGTGGCGCGGGCGGCGTGGTCGCGGTCCTCGGGCGGCAGGAACTCGCGGGCGTCCGGCTCGGTGAAGTAGCGCCAGACGAGGTTGCGCCCGTCCCCGGGGCGGGCGGCGGCGTCCCCGCTCAGCGCCCGCGACATGGCGTTCTGCGCCAGCACGTCGCCGCGGTCGCTGACGACCTGGGCGGGGGTGTCGGTGAGCCGGTCCAGGACCAGCAGCAGGCCGGGGCGCACGTGCTCGGTGGCGTCCCGGGCGCGGGGCGGCTCCTTGCCCGCGAGGTGGAAGAGGTGGTCGCGCTCGTCGTCGCTCAGCCGGAGGCCGCGGGCGACGGCCGCGAGCATCTGCCGCGACGGGCGGGAGCCGCGCGCCTGCTCAAGGCGGGTGTAGTGGTCGGTGGACATGCCGGCGAGCTGCGCCACCTCCTCGCGCCGCAGCCCCGGTGTGCGGCGCCGGGGGCCTTGCGGCAGGCCCACGTCCGCGGGGGTGAGGCGCGCGCGGCACCGCCGCAGGAAGTCGGCCAGCTCGGTTCTGTCCACGCCCCCAGCGTGCCTCGCCCGCCGGCGCGCAGCCAGGGACGGCCGGTCCCCGGATACATCCGTCTCTCCCGCCCGGCGCGGCCCGGCCGCAGGCTGGCGGCGACGAGGGGCCGCACCCGCGGGACCCCGGCGACGAGGGGCCGCGTCCGCGGCCCGGGACCGGAGAGATCATGAGCGTGCTGGTGACGGGAGCGACGGGCAAGGTCGGGCAGCGGTTCGTGCCGCGGCTGCTGCAGTGGACGGGCGGCGGCGGGGTGCGGCTGCTGGTGCGCGACGCCGAGCGGGCCGCGCCCTTCGCCCGGCTCGGCGCGGACGTCGTCGTCGGCGACCTGCGCGAACCGGCCGACCGGCGCAAGGCGCTGGCCGGGGCACGGACGGTGGTGCATGTCGCGGCGGCGTTCCGCGACGTGCCGGACGAGGAGGCGTACGCGGTCAACCGGGACGCGACGCTGGCGCTGGGCGAGCAGGCCGCGGCGGAGGGCGTGGAGCGCTTCGTCTTCACCAGCACCAACCTCGTCTACGGGGCCGGGCGCGGCCGGCCCGCGGTGGAGACCGACGAGCCGCGGGCGGACGGCCTGCTGCAGGGCGCGTACCCGCGGGCGAAGACCGAGGCGGAGCGGGGTCTGCTGGCGCTGCACCGCGAGCGCGGCATGGACGTGCGCGTCGCGCGGCTGGCGTTCGTCTACGGCGAGGGGGACCCGCACATCGAGGAGGCGCTGCGCTGGACGCTGAGCTTCGCGGCACACCAGCGGCTGCAGATGGTGCACCACGCGGACGTGGCCCAGGCGTTGTGGCGGGTGCTGTGCGCCCCGGGCGCCGGCGGGCGGATCTACAACGTCGCCGACGACGCGCCGGTCAGCGCGGTGGAGGTGCTGCAGCTCGTCGGCGCGGAGGTCCCGGAGGGCATGGCGGACCGCCCGGTGGCCGATCCGTGGCACGGCGTGGTCTCCACCCGCCGCATCCGCGACGAGCTGGGCTTCCGGCCGCTGTATCCGTCGCTGTGGACCGCCCGGGACGCGGGTGTGCTGTAGGGGACGCCGCCGCGCAGCGCCCGGTTCGTACCAGACCGCCGCCCGCGGTGTACGGACCGGGCCCCGCTTCCTCCCGTGCCACTCCTCCCGCGCCACTCCTCCCGCGCCACTCCTCCCGCGCCACTCCTCCCGCGCGTGCACTTTCTCCGTCCCCGCCCCGGACCACGGCGCGCCGCGCCATGCTGGAGCGACCACTCGTCCCCCGACGAGCCGGGACGTGCGCCCCTCGCAGAGGTTCCGTGCAGAGGTGATGAAGAGCCGCAGACCAGCGGGCTTCTCCGGTACCGTCACCGCGCCGGGCGCCCCACCGTCTGAGGAGAGAAAAGCGTTGCGCGAGTTCACCGTGCCTCCCCTGGCAGACGCGCCGAAGTCGGGGGGGCTGGCGGACGCGGTCTTCCAGCGGGCCGCGCAGGACCCCGGGCAGATCGCCTTCGCCCGCAAGGTCGACGGCCACTGGCGGGACGTGACGATCGGGGAGTTCCGCGACGAGGTGCGCGCCCTCGCCAAGGGGCTGCTGGCCGCGGGGCTGCGCTTCGGCGACCGGGTGGGGATCATGTGCAGGACCCGCTACGAGTGGACCCAGTTCGACTTCGCGCTCTGGTCGATCGGCGCCCAGGCCGTGCCGGTCTACCCGACCTCCGCCCCCGACCAGGCGTACTGGATGCTCCACGACGCCGGCGCCGTGGCCTGCGTCGTCGAGCACGCGGACCACGCGATGACCGTCGGCTCGGTGATCGACAAGCTGCCCCGGCTCACGATGCTCTGGCAGATCGACGAGGGCGCCGTCGAGGAGCTGACCGCCGCCGGCGCGCACCTCGACGACGACGTGGTCGAGCGGCACCGCCTCGCCGTCACCCCGGACTCCCCCGCCACCGTGATCTACACCTCCGGCACCACAGGTCTGCCCCGCGGCTGCGAGCTGACCCACGCCAACTTCATGGCCGAGGCCGACAACATCCTGCTGCGCTACGAGGCCCTCTTCCGCCCGCACCAGGGCGAGCCCGCCGCCACGCTGCTCTTCCTCCCCCTCGCCCATGTCTTCGGCCGGATGATCCAGGTCACCGCCGTCCGCGGCGGGGTCAAGCTCGGCCACCAGCCGGACCCCTCGGCGCCGGTGCTGCTCGCGGACCTCAAGGCGTTCCGGCCCAGCCTCATCCTGGCCGTACCGCACATCTTCGAGAAGATCTACGCCGCCGCCCGCCGCAAGGCCGAGGCCGAGGGCCGGCTCGCGGTCTTCGACAAGGCCGCCGACGTCGCCGTCCGGCACGCCCAGGCACGTGAGGAGTGGTCCTTCGACACCGGCCGCGGGCCGAGTCCGGCGCTGCGTCTTGAGCACCAGGTGTTCGACAGGCTGGTCTACGCCAAGTTGCGCGCGGCGCTCGGCGGCCGGGCGCGCTACGTCTTCTCCGGCGGCTCGGCGATGCAGCGCCGGCTCGGGCTGTTCTTCGCCGGCGCGGGCATCACCGTCATCGAGGGCTACGGGCTGACGGAGACCACCGCCGCCGCGGTCGCCAACCCGCCCGAGCGCCCCCGCTACGGCACGGTCGGCATCCCCATCCCCGGCATCACCGTCTACCTCGCCCCCGACGGCGAGGTCTGGCTGCACGGCCCGCAGGTCTTCTCCGGCTACGTCGGCGACCGCCCCGGCGCCGCGCACGCGCTGCGCGACGGCTGGCTGGCCACCGGCGACCTGGGCAGCCTCGACGAGGACGGCTATCTGACGATCACCGGCCGGAAGAAGGAGCTGCTGGTCACGTCGAACGGCAAGAGCGTCTCGCCGGTGCCGCTGGAGGAGCGGGTGCGGGCGCATCCGCTGGTCTCGCAGTGCCTGGCGGTCGGCAACGACCGGCCGTACGTCGCCGCGCTGGTCACCCTGGACCCGGACGGGGTCTCGCACTGGCAGCTCATGCGCGGCCGGCCGTCGATGACGCCGTCCGAGCTGGTCCGGGACGGGGAGCTGGAGGCCGAGATCCGGCGGGCGGTGGTCGCGGCGAACACCCACGTGTCGCCGCCCGAGTCGATCCGTACCTTCCGGATCCTGGCCGTGCAGTTCACCGAGGAGCACGGGCTGCTGACGCCGTCGCTGAAGCTGAAGCGGAAGGCGATCGAGAAGGCGTACGCGAACGAGGTCGAGGCCCTCTACCAGACATAGGCCCGTCCCGGATGGAGTTCAAGGGAATGCCGCGGCGGGTGATCGAGGTTAGCGTCGGGAGGGCGAACAGCCTGTACGAGATTCTCGACAGACTACCGACAAAGAGAGACACATCCCACGTGAGCAACGTTCCGACCATCACCCTCAACAACGGCGTCGCGATGCCGCAGCTCGGCTTCGGTGTGTGGCAGGTGCCCGACGCGGAGGCGGAGACCGCCGTGCGCACCGCGCTCGACGCCGGTTACCGCAGCATCGACACCGCCGCCATATACGGGAACGAGGAGGGCACGGGCAAGGCCCTGGCCGCGTCCGGCATCCCGCGCGAGGAGCTGTTCGTCACCACCAAGCTGTGGAACGACGACCAGGGCTACGACGCCGCCCTGCGCGCGTTCGACGAGTCGCTGCGCCGGCTGGGCCTGGACCACGTCGACCTGTATCTGATCCACTGGCCGGCGCCGGCCAGGGACGCATACCCGGACACCTGGCGGGCCCTGGAGAAGATCTACGCGGACGGGCGCGCCCGCGCCGTCGGCGTCTCCAACTTCCAGCCCTCCCATCTCCAGCGCCTCCTGGACGAGGGCAACGTCACGCCCGCGCTGAACCAGATCGAGCTGCACCCGGACTTCGCCCAGGCCGACATGCGCGCCTTCCACGCCGCGCACGGCATCGCCACCGAGGCGTGGTCGCCGCTGGGCCAGGGCAAGGGGCTGCTGGACGACCCCGTGCTGCGGCAACTGGGCGACAAGCACGGCCGCAGCCCCGCGCAGATCGCGCTGCGCTGGCATCTGCAACTGGGCAATGTGGTCATCCCCAAGTCCGTCACCCCGTCGCGGATCCGGGAGAACATCGACGTCTTCGGCTTCGAGCTGGACGACGCCGACATGGCCGCGGTCGCGGGCCTGGACGCGGGCAACCGCATCGGCGACGACCCCGACGACGTGAACTGACTCCCGCGCGCCGGTCGTCCCGCTCGGAACCGTTGCACCCGCAACTGCGTCTGAGGGGGCGACCGGAAGTCGATCATCGAGGGGGAGTCAGATGGCTGCGCGGGCCGGACGTGAGCTCGACTGGGACGGCTGCTTCAACGTACGCGACCTCGGCGGCCTGCCCGCGGCCGGTGGCCGCCGCACCCGGCGCGGCGCGCTGGTGCGCGCCGACAACCTGGACGGGCTGACCGAGGCGGGCTGGGCCGCCGTCGCCGGCCACGGCATACGCACCGTGATCGACCTGCGCAACGACACCGACCACCGCCCGCGGCTGCCGCGCCCGGAGGAGATCGGTCTTGTGCGGGTGCCCGTGGACGAGCTGGCGGGCAATGTGCGCTGGTGGCGGGAGTGGGGCCACCTCGAAGGGACCCCGCTGACCTGGGCCCCGTATCTGGAGTACGTCCCGAAGGTGGCGGTGTCGGTCGTGCGCGAGGTCGCCGCGGCGCCGCCGGGCGGCGTCGTGGTGCACTGCACGGCCGGCCGGGACCGTACCGGCTTCGCCTCGTTCGTCCTGCTGGCGCTCGCCGGGGTGGCCGCGGCGGACATCGCCGCCGACTACCTGCTCAGCGGGCCCAACCACCGGCGGGCCGCAGCCGCCCTGGGATACCCGGACCAGACGCTGGAGATCGCCGGGATCCAGGCCCGCTCGGGGCGTACGGCCACGCAGGTCATCACCGACACGCACGCCGGCTTCGACGCGGCGGCGTACCTGGTCAAGGCCGGGCTGCCCGAGGCGGCGGTCGCGCTGGTGCGGGAGCGGCTGCTCACCGCGGCCTGAGAGAGGGCCGGGGAGTCAGATCGCGCCGTGCGCGGGGGCGACGGCCTCGATCCGGCGGGCGAGGTCGAAGTCGAGATCGGTGACCCGGCCGCCCACGCTGTGGGTGTTGACGGCGACGCCGAGGGTGTCGTAGCCGAGGGTGAGCGTCGCGTGATGGCCCAGCTCCTCCTGGATCCGGGAGACGTCCGCGACCATCGCCGCGGCGGCCGGATGGGAGCCGAAGCGGTACGTGCGCGACAGCAGCTCGCCCTCGGCCACCGACCAGTCCGGCAGCCTGGCCAGCCGGTTCTCGGTGTCCTGGGGGGAAAGGGGTTCGACGGCCATGCGAGGGCTCCCTTCGCGGCGGGGGTTCCCGGCCGACAGTACGCGCCGCTCGGTTACGTTCGTAGCATGACGACCTCCGGCCTGCCCGGCACCCCCCGCACGGACGACACGCCCCGCGCCGGCGACTCCGCCGGCGCCCTGCTGCGCGGCTGGCGGGAGCGCCGCGGGCTGAGCCAGTTGGAGCTGGCGCTGCGCGCGGACTCCTCGGCGCGCCACATCAGCTTCGTGGAGACCGGCCGGTCCCGGCCGAGCCGGGCGATGGTGCTCAAGCTCGCCGAGCACCTGGACCTGCCCGTACGTGAACGCAACACGCTGCTGCTCGCCGCCGGCTACGCGCCGCACTACCCCGAGACGCCGCTGGACGACCCGGCGATGGCCGAACTGCGCCAGGGCGTCGAACAGCTCGTCGCCGCGCACGAGCCGTTCCCGGCGCTGGTGGTGGACGGGGCGTACAACGTGGTGGCCGCCAACCGCGGCATCCTGCTGGTCCTCGACGAGGTGCCGGAGGAACTGCTGCGCCCGCCGCTGAACGCCATGCGGCTGACGCTGCACCCCGACGGGCTGGCGAAGAAGATCCGTAACCTGCCGCAGTGGCGCGCCCACCTGCTGCACCAGATGGACCGCCAGCTCTCGCTGGTGCGCTCGCCCGCGCTGAAGGAGCTGTACGACGAGGTGGCGGCCTATCCGCTCGCGCCGGAGGCGGGCACCGAGGAGGTCGAGGAGGTCGGCGGGCGGGCCCCGTTCGCGCTGCCGCTGCGGGTCGCGCACGACGGGCATCTGCTGTCGTTCGTCTCCACCATCTCCACCTTCAACACGCCCATGGACGTGACGGTTTCGGAGCTGGCGCTGGAGACGCTGCTGCCCGCGGATCCGGAGACGACGAAGTACCTGCGCCAGCAGCTCGGTTCCTGACCCGCCCGACGGCGCACGGCAGTTCCCACCCACGGGCTTTCATAAACCTTTAACGGGCCTTTATTTGACGGAAGGTCCGTCGTCACGCAAGATCGGCGGCAACGACTGCCGGTCCCTTCCAGCGCGCCGGCGCCCGAAGGGAGCCGTCATGGCCAGCCGTCGCGAAGTCCTCGCCACCTCCGCGGTCGCGGTCGGTGCGACCGCCTTACCGCTGTCCGCCGGCGCCCCCCACGCGCGGGCGGCGGTCGCCGACCCCGACCCGACCCGGCCGCCGGGCCGCGGCCCGAACGTCGTGCTGGTCGTCCTGGACGACCTGGGCTACGGCGATCTCGGCTGCTACGGCTCGTCGTTGATCGACACCCCGCACCTGGACCGGCTCGCCCGCCAGGGCACCCGCTTCACCCAGGGCTACAGCGGCGCCCCCACCTGCAGCCCGTCGCGCGCCGCGCTGCTCACCGGCCGCGTACCGCCGCGCACCGGCGTGCGCAACGTGCTCAGCCGGGACGACTCGAAGGGGCTGCGGGCCGTGGAGAAGACGCTCCCCGGCTATCTGCGCGAGGCGGGCTACCACACGGCCGCCATCGGCAAGTGGCACCTCGGCCGGCTCGACGAGAACCACCCGTCGCGGCACGGCTTCGACTCGTACTTCGGCGTGGACGCGATGTTCTCCGAGCACTCCTACCCCGCCGAGGTCTGGCGCAATGACGCCCCGGTGGGGGCGCTGCACAGCGACGCCGACCTGGCGACCATGACGCGCCGGTTCACCGACGAGGCGATCGGCGTCATGGACCGCGCCGGCGACCGGCCGTTCTTCATCTACCTCGCCGAGACCATGCCGCACCTGCCGCTCGCCGTGGAGCCGGAGTTCGAGGGCCGCTCCCGCGGCGGCCTCTACGGCGACGCCGTCGAGTCCGTCGACCACCACCTCGGCCGCCTCTTCCGCGCGCTGGCCGAGCGCGGTCTCGACCGGGACACCCTGGTCATCGTCGCCAGCGACAACGGCCCCTGGTTCGAGGGCTCCACGGGTGGGCTGCGCGGGCGCAAGTCCGGCTGCTACGAGGGCGGGGTGCGGGTGCCGTTCCTCATGCGCTGGACGGGCACCGTGCCGCGCGGCCGGGAGTCGCACCAGGTGGTGTCGTTCCTCGACGTGCTGCCGACGCTCTGCGGCCTCGCCGGCGTGGCACCCGACCCCGCCGTGCGGCTCGACGGCACCGACCTGCGCGCGGTGCTGCGCGGCGAGCGGCTGCGCGAACGCCCGCCGGTGCCGTTCTTCCTCGGCAAGCGCGCCGCGGCGGTACGCGACGGCCGCTGGAAGCTGCACGTGCGGCGGTACGGCCAAAACCAGCGCTACCTGCCCGAGCTGTTCGACCTGGAGGCCGACCCCCGCGAGGTGGCGAACCTGGCCGCGCGCCGTCCGGAGGTCACCGAGCGGCTGCAGAAGTACCTGGCCCGCCTGGAGGAGGACGTGGCCGCGGAGCGCCGCCCGCCGGTGGCGCTCACCGCGGGGCCCCTGCTGTTCGCGGGCCGCGCCAACACCCTGCGGGTACGGCTGTCGCGCGCGCTGCGGCCGGACGGCGGCAGCCGGGCCGAAGCCGCGGTGACGGTCGAGGTGCCGGACGGCTGGACGGCGACGACCGTGCGCAAGGCCGTCGACCTCTCCCACTCCCCCGTGGTGGAGATCGACGTCACCCCGCCGCCCTCGGCCGGCGCCCCCGCCGGGCGGCTGCGCGGCCACCGGCTGGCGCCCCGGGTGGTCCTCGACGGGCGGACCGTGACGGGCGCCGACGTGCAGGTGCACGCCGTACCGCACGGCCGCGACGCGGCCCTCGCGCTCGACGCAGGACCGGACGGCGACCCGGCGCTGCCCTCGTACCGCCACCTGACCCCGGCCACCGCCTGGGACCGGGCCGCCGGCTTCGGCTGGGTCTCCGCCCCGCCGCAGTCCCGCGCCCACAAAGGCCCCGATCCGCTGCGCCGCGGCATGGTCCGCGACCGCGCGCCGGCGGTCCTGCGGCTGCGGCTGGCCGCGGGCCGGCGCCGGATCTCGCTGCTGCGCGGCAACGACAAGCGGGCCACGCACGGCTTCGCGGTGGCGGCGGACGGCGAGACGGTGATCGAGCCGGGCCCGCGGCTGCCGGCGGGGGCGTACCGGTGGGAGGAGTTCATCCTCGACGGCGGGGAGGACGGCCGGACGATCGAGCTGGGGCTGAGCGGCACCGGGGGCAACAGGTGGACGCTCGTGGCGCTGGTGGTGCACTGACGCGGCTGCGTCGCCGGAGGGCGGCTGCGTCGCCGGGGGGCGGCCCCGTACGCCCGGGAGCCCTCTCCCACACCCCTTCATAAGCTTGTAATATTCCCTTATTTGACGCTGAACTGTCAAAGTTCGAGTATCAGCGGCAAGCGGCCGGGCTCCCCCAACGCACCGGCATCCGAAGGGAGTCCGTCTTGGTCAGCCGTCGTGACGTCCTCGCAGGATCCGCGGTGACGCTCGGTGCGAGCGCGTTATCGGCCCCGGTCGGCGGGCCCCGCCTGCAGACCGCGGCAGCCCGGCCCGCCCGGACACCGGGCCGTGGACCGAACGTCATCGTGGTCCTCCTGGACGACCTGGGCTACGGCGACCTCGGCTGCTACGGCCACCCGCTGATCCGCACCCCGCGGCTGGACGGGCTCG
Organism: Streptomyces sp. CNP082; assembly: GCF_059570535.1. Taxonomy (NCBI): domain Bacteria; kingdom Bacillati; phylum Actinomycetota; class Actinomycetes; order Kitasatosporales; family Streptomycetaceae; genus Streptomyces; species Streptomyces sp. CNP082. The sequence goes on along the minus strand of NZ_JCANSZ010000007.1, from coordinate 200,896 downwards.
CCCGCCAGGGCACCCGCTTCACCCAGGGCTACTGCGGCGCCCCCACCTGCAGCCCGTCGCGCGCCGCCCTGCTCACCGGCCGCGTACCGCCGCGCACCGGCATCCCGGACGTGCTGAGCCGGGACGACCCGCACGGGCTGGGCACGACGGAGAGGACCCTCCCCGAATACCTGCGCACCGCGGGCTACGTCACCGCCGCGATCGGCAAGTGGCACCTCGGCCGGCTCGACGCCCACCACCCGGCGCGGCACGGCTTCGACTCCTTCTTCGGCGTGGACGCCATGTACACGGCGGACACGTACCCCACCGAGGTCTGGCGCGACGAGCAGATCGTGGAGACCCTGCACAACGACGCCGACCTGGCGACGCTGACGCGGCGGTTCACCGACGAGGCGATCGGCGTCATCGACCGCGCCGGCGACCGGCCCTTCTTCATCTACCTCGCCGAGACCATGCCCCACCTGCCGCTCGCCGTGGAGCCCGACTTCGACGGCCACTCCCGCGGCGGCCTCTACGGCGACGCCGTCGAATCCGCCGACCACCACCTCGGCCGCCTCTTCGACGCGCTGGCCGAGCGCGGTCTCGACCGGGAGACGCTGATCGTCGTCGCCGGCGACAACGGCCCCTGGTTCGAGGGCTCGTCGGGCGGGCTGCGGTCCCGGAAGTTCGAGGTCTTCGAGGGCGGGGTGCGGGTGCCGTTCATCGCCCGCTGGACGGGCACCGTGCCGCGCGGCCGGGAGTCGGACGACGTGGTCTCGTTCCTCGACCTGCTGCCGACGGTGTGCTCCCTCGCCGGTGTCGAACCGGAGCCGGACGTGGCGCTGGACGGCACCGACCTCACCACGATGCTGCGCGGCGCCAGCCTGCACGGGCGCCCGCCGGTGCCGTTCTTCCTCGGCGAGCGGGCCGCAGCCGTACGCGACGGCCGCTGGAAGCTGCACGTGCGGCGGCGCGGCTCGGACCAGCGCTACCTGCCGGAGCTGTACGACCTCGACGCGGACGTGCGCGAGTCGGTGAACCTGACGGCGCGGCAGCCGGAGGTGACCGCCCGGCTGACGGAGTTCCTGACGGCGCTGGAGGAGGACATCGCCAGGGAGCAGCGCCCGGCGGTGGAACTCACCGCCGACCTGCCGCTGTTCGCCCAGCGCCCGCAGGCCGTACGGGTGCGGCTGACCCGTGCGCTGAAGCCCGGCGGCGATCCCGTCGCGGAGGTCACGGTGTCGCTGGCGGCACCCGACGGCTGGGCCACGACGACCGTGCGGCAGGTCGTGGACCTCGACACCGACCCGGTGCTCGAGGTCGAGGTCACGCCGCCCGCCGCGGTCGCCGCCCCCGCGGGCCGGCTGGACACCTACGCACTGGCGCCGCGGGCCGAGGTGGACGGGCGGACGGTGCCGGGCGAGCCGGCGCTCGTGTACGCCGTGCCGCACGGCGACGACGTCGCCCTCGCCCTCGACGCCGGCCCGGCCGGCTCGCCGGTCACGCCCTCCTACCGCGCGCTGACCCCGGACTCCTCCTGGGCGGAGACCGCCGACTACGGCTGGGCGGGCGGGGCCGAGACCCCCATGTCCCGCGACCGCAGCGCCCCGGACGTGCTGCGCCGCGACATGGTCAACAACCAGCCCGCGGCGCTGCTGCGGCTCCGGCTGCCGGCGGGCCGGAGCACGGTGGCCGTGCTGCGCGGCGACGACGGGTACGCCACCACCGGGATCATCATCGAGGCGGACGGCACCGAGGTGCTCGCACCGGGCCCGCAGATCCCGGCCGGCGCGTACCAGTGGGAGGAGTTCGTCCTCGACGGCGGCGACTCCGGCCGCGTGACGGAACTGCGCATCAGCGGGCCGGAGTCGACGAACTGGCGGATCGTGGCGCTGCTGGTGCGCTGACGGTCAGCGCCCGGCCGCGGCCCGGACGCCGCGCAGCAGGCTGTACTGCATGACGGCGAAGCCCAGCACCACCGCCGCCTGCAGCGGGATCCACACCTTCCCGGCGGTCGTCGGGCCGAGGGCGCCGGTGGCGAGGACGACGGCGCTCGCCACCGCCCACGCGACGTTGACGTCGACCACCAGCGCCACCAGCCGCGCCGGCGGCCCGGGCCTGCGGGCGATCCAGGCGACGTCGAGGGCGTAGACGGCGAGCACCGCGCCCAGCACGAGCAGCAGCCCGCGGTCCACGCCCAGCAGGTCGGAGACGGGACCGGACAGTGCCAGGTACGCCAGCCCGTTGGCGCCGGTGACGAGGGCGTCGAGGCCCAGCCAGCGGCGGAGCGTGAGCTGCGGTGCGGCGGCGGTGGTCGGGGAGACGGCTGCGGACATGGCGGATCACCCTCCGGTCGACATCGGCACTGGTCAGAGCCGGAACCCGGGCCGGAGTGCGCCGGTCCGGGCTCCGCTGCCCCTACGGTGCCCGCCGCCGCCCCGCGAGTCGATTACCTGCGGGGTAAGCACCGGTGCTGCTCTCGGTGCCGGGCACGGCCCTGTCCTTCGACGTTGAGATGCCGAACGGGTCTCCCCCCTCCTGAAACGCTGAGCTGGCGGCACCTCATCGGCTGGCACCCGGAGTCGCCGGCGGCGGGCACGGCGCCGGCGGTGGTGATGTACGCGCGGGCGGCGCACGCGGAGGCGGCGCGGCGCAACCCGGTCTACGCGAAGTGGCTGGCCACCCACCCCGGGTACGGCACGGCGGGCTGAACCGGCGGGCCCCGCCGGGCACTCGGCCGCGGGCACCGGCAGTCCCGGCGGGGCGCCCGGCGGCGGTGCGCGGCGCGGCCGGGATGTCCGCACTCCGGGACCGGCGGACCGAAAGAGGCTCGTTTTGACAGGTTCACGACGAGCGAAACTGCGGCTACTGTGCAGTCACCCCCGACACACGAGGAGTACCCATGCACCGAAGATGGTCCCTGGGCGCGGGCGCCACCGCCTTGCTCGCATCCCTCGCCATTGCACTGGTCCCGGCCACATCGGCCGGCGGTACCCCCATCCCGGAAGAGCCCGCCGCGGTCGCCGCCCCCGACGTACCCCCGGGGATGCTCAAGGCGATGCAGCGGGACCTCGGGCTCTCCCCCGCCCAGGCCGGGGAACGGCTCGCCCGCGAGGCGGCGGCACTCCCGGCCGAGAACACCCTGCGCAAGAGCCTCGACGGCCGCTTCGGCGGTTCCTGGCTGACAGGCGAGTCCGCCGAACTCGTCGTGGCGACCACCGACGCCGCGGCGCTGGACGCCATCGAGCGCGGCGGGGCCACCGCCGAACTCGTCGAGCACAGCGTGGCCGAACTCGACGCCGCCATGGGCCTGCTGGACCGCGCCGCGCAGCGCGACACCCCCCGCGCCACGCCCGTCTGGGCGGTCGACGTGATGCGCAACGAGGTCGTCGTGCAGAGCGCCGACCGGTCCGCCACCGCCGCGTTCCTGAAGGCGGCCGGTGTCGACCGCGACCTCGTCCGCGTGGTGAAGGCCACCGACAACCCGCGCCCGCTGTACGACATACGCGGCGGCGACGCGTACTACATCAACAACTCCAGCCGCTGCTCCGTCGGTTTCAGCGTCACCCGCGGCAGCCAGAACGGCTTCGTCACCGCCGGCCACTGCGGTGACGCCGGCGCCTCCACCACCGGCTACAACCAGGTCGCGCAGGGCACCTTCCAGGGCTCCGTGTTCCCCGGCAGCGACATGGCGTGGGTGGCCACCAACAGCAACTGGACCCCGACGCCGTACGTCAAGGGCTCCGGCGGCGCCAACGTCACCGTCGAGGGCTCCACCCAGGCCCCCGTGAACTCCTCGATCTGCCGCTCCGGTTCGACGACCGGCTGGCACTGCGGCACGATCCAGCAGCACAACACCTCGGTGACCTACCCGGAGGGCACCATCAACGGCGTGACCCGCACCAGCGTGTGCGCCGAGCCCGGTGACTCCGGCGGCTCGTACATCTCCGGCGACCAGGCGCAGGGCGTCACCTCCGGCGGTTCCGGCAACTGCACCTCCGGCGGTACGACGTTCTACTTCCCGGTCAACCCCATCCTCAGCAACTACGGCCTGACCCTCGTCACCGGCGACGGCGGCGAAGAGCCGCCGCCCACCGGCTGCGACGCCGCCGAGGAGCAGTACCAGGGTTCGCTGAGCAGCAACCAGTCCAGCTTCGAGCCGGACGGCACGTACTACCAGTCCACCAGCTCCGGCACCCACGTCGGCTGCCTGCGCGGCCCCAGCGGCACCGACTTCGACCTCTACCTGCAGAAGTGGAACGGGTACAACTGGGTCGACGTGGCCGAGGGGATCAGCCCGACCGAGAACGAGGACGTCAGCTACAACGGCACGGCCGGCTACTACCGCTGGGAGATCCACGCCTACAGCGGCTCCGGCTCGTACACGCTCGGCATCAGCACGCCGTAGCGCACGCTGGAGCCGACCTGCTCAGAACCGACGTGCTCAGCCCGCCCGCTGCCGGTCCCCGGCGGCGGGCGGGTGCACCTCCGCGGCGGCGGCCCTGCGCACCACCGGGCCGCCGCACTCGCCTATCCAGCGGCGCAGCACGTGATGCACCGACTCCGCACCCGCCAGCGTCTCCCCCGGCGGCACCGGCGGCGTCAGCCCCTCCGGCCAGAGCAGGAACGCCCGGCTCTGCTCGCCGCCGAGGCCGCCGTGCGAGCCGACCTGGTCCTCGAAGGCGTGCACGGTGTCCGTCTCCGGGTCGTACGCGGAGTTGACCATGAGGTCCGCGGCGTGCGGGAAGTGCGCGGTGCGCAGCACCGTCCCGGCGGCGCCGGGCCCGAACGGCAGCAGCGGGTCGATGCCGACGACCTTGCCGGTCTGCAGGTGGTGCTCCGCGCCGTCCGCGCCGAGGACCACCGGCCCGTGCTCCTCGGAGTGCACCAGCACGAAGCCCACCCCGGGGTGTTCCGTCAGCGCCGGCAGCAGCGCCGGGTGGCGGCGCTCGATCGTCTCCCGGCTGGCCCTGCCGGGCAGTTCGGGGAAGGACACCAGGCCCAGGTTCCCGGAGCCGAGCACCACGGGCTCCAGACCGCGCCGGCCGCCGCCGTGCACGTCCTCGGGGCGCTCCGGCCGGCGCAGCGCGGCGCGGGCGGCGGTGCGCGCCTCGGCGCCGCTCCCGGTCCTGCCCCTCCGCCGCGAGACGGGCAGCCCGCAGCCGGCGCGTACCAGATCCTGCAGCGTCAGGCCGTACGTCGCGGCGAACGTCGGGCCGTGGCTCTGGCCGTGGTCCGACAGCAGCACGATGCGGTACGGGCGCGGGGCGTGCTCGGCGGCCTTGGCGATGAGCGCGACGGAGCGGTCGAGGCGGCGCAGCACCTGGTGGGTGTCGCGGTGGTGCGGACCCGCGTAGTGGGCCACTTCGTCGTACGCGACGAGGTCGGCGTAGACCGCCGTGCGCCCCGCGAGCATGTCGCCTATGACGGCGGCCACGACGACGTCCCGGGAGACGACGGTGGCGAAGGCGCGGACGAAAGGGTACAGCCCGCCGCGGCCGACGCGCGGCGTCTCCCGGCGCAGCCGGGAGCGCAGCGACTGGAACACCTCGCGGCCGGCCTCGGCGACGAAGGAGGCGAAGGTGCGGGAGGCGTTGGCGGGGTCGGAGAAGTAGGCGAAGTACCCGGCGCGGGAGCGGGTCTTCTTCTTGCGCCGGACGGCGACGGACAGCACCAGGGCGAGCTGGGTGGCGCCGCCGGTGAACAGGTTCCCGCGGCTGGCGGTGTCCCCGGGTGCGCCGGTGGCCAGCAGCCCGCGGGGCGCGGTGGCCTGCTCACCGGCGGAGCCGGCGGCGCGGGCGGCACCGGCGCTGTCGGCGTCTTCCGCGGAATCGGCGTCCTCCGCGGAATCGGCGGAATCGGCGGCATCGCCGGCGCGGGCGGCGCGGGCGGTGGCCCGGCGCTCCAGCTCCAGCGCGGTGGAGGGGTGGCTGCACACCCGCACCTCGCCGGTCTCCTTCTCGTACCAGCGGAACGCGGGCACGTCCTCGTTGGTGCCGTGCAGGATGCCGAGCTGGCTGGCCCCGGTCTGGCTGGACCAGTCGGTGCGCCAGGGAATGAGCCGGTGGCTGGTGCCGTGCCAGGAGGCGACGGTCTCCATCACCGGCGGCAGCCGGTGGGCGAGCAGCCGCTGCCCGCCGAGGCTGCGCCCGCCGGCGCGCTCGCGCTCCTGCAGCGCGGCGTGCAGCACGTCGTGGCCGACGCCGTCGAGCTGGAGGAATACGATCCCAGGGGTGCCAGGGGTGCCGGGGCCGGCGTCCGGGGAGACCGCGGGGGCGCCGCGGCGGTACGCGAGCCGGGCGAGCCGGCGGCGGTACGCGCCGTCGTCGCGGACGGTGAGCGCCGTGCTGGTGGCGGAGGACGCGGCTGACATCACCGCGGCGACGACGACGGCGGTCTCCGGGTTGGCCTCGCCGCGGCCGGTGGGGTTGAGGCTGAGCGCGATCAGCAGCAGGGAGCCGTTGAGGAAGAAGACGAGCAGGCCGAGCACGAACGCGGGGACCAGCAGCAGGGCCCGTACGAGCAGAGGCCACACCAGCGCGGAGAGCACGCCGAAGGCGCCGGCGCCGGCGGCGGCGGTGACGGCGATGTGGGTGGCGCTGTCGCCGTCGGGCGACTGGAGCCGGAAGTCGGGCAGGGCGGCGGCGAGGATGAGCATCGTCACCGTGCTGACAGCCCACACGACGACGATCCGGCCCAGGCCGCGGGCAGCGGCGCGCCGACCCTTGCGCGTGGTCGCGGCCCGCAGGGCCGTCAGGCCCGCGCGCGAGCCGGCGGCGGGGTCCGCGGGTGACCCGGGGTCCGGCCCGGCAGGGGACGGAGGTCCGGCGTCCGTGCGGGATCCGGGTTCCGCGTTCTCCGCGTTCTCCGCGTTCTCCGCGTTCTCCGCGTTCTCCGCGGACACGGGCCCCCCGCCCGGTCCCGTGTCCTCGCCGGGCGACTTCCGCGGCTCTGCCATGCGCTGCCTCACCTCCGCTCCTGTCGTACCAGCCTTCCACAGCCGCGCGGCGGGCGGTTCCGCCCGGCCCCGCGGCGCCCCGCCGTGCGCGCAGGACGCCGTACCCTCGGTGGGGCCGGGGCAGGTGGTGGCGGAGGGAGCGGGCGTTGCCGGTCGAGATCACGTGGTGGGGACATGCCACCGTGACCGTGCGGGACTCGGGGGTGCGGGTGCTGACCGACCCGCTGTTCGCGGGGCGGCTGATGCACCTGCGGCGGCGCCGCGGCGCGCTGCCGCCGCCGTCGGCCGCGATCGCCGATGTCGTGGTCGTCTCCCACCTGCACTCCGACCACCTCCACCTGCCGTCCCTGGCCCGGCTGGCGTCCGGCACCCGGCTCGTGGTGCCGCACGGGGCGCGGGCCGCGGTGCCCGGTCTCGGGCGGCTCGCCGCCTCGCGGGGGCTGCCGGTGACCGAGGTGCGCCCGGGGGACGAGGTCGCCGCCGGGCCGCTGACGATCCGCGCCGTGCCCGCCGCGCACGACGGCCGCCGCTGGCCGTACGGGACGCGTACCGCCCCCGCGCTGGGCTACGTCTTCGAGGGCGAGGCCCGCACCTACTTCGCCGGCGACACCGGCCTCTTCGACGGCATGGCCCGCGCCGTGGGCGCGTGCGACGTGGCGCTGCTGCCCGTCGGCGGCTGGGGGCCGTTCCTCGGCCACGGGCACCTCGACCCCGGCCGCGCCGCCGAGGCGCTGGCGGAACTGGCGCCGCGCGCGGCGGTGCCGGTGCACTACGGCACGTACTGGCCGATCGGCATGGACGCGGTCCGCCCGCACGAGTTCCACGCCCCCGGCCACGACTTCGTCCGCCGGGCCGCGGCGCTGGCCCCCGAGGTGGCGGTGCACCGGCTGCGGCACGGCGAGGGCATGCGGCTGGAGGCGGCCCGTTGAGGGTGCCGAACGCGACGCCCGCGCTGCTCGCCGCCGGCCGCGACGTGGCCCACGCGCAGCAGGCGGTGGGCTATCCGTCGCTGTTCCTCCTCGTGCTCGTGGGGTCGCTGGTGCCCGTGGTGCCGACGGGCGCCGTGGTCAGCTCCGCCGCCGTCGTCGCGTTCCACCAGGAGGCTCCGTACGCGCTCCTGCTGGTGTTCGCCACCGCCTCGACCGCCGCTTTCCTCGGCGACGTGGCCCTGTACTGGCTGGGCGGGCGCGGCGTGCGCTCGCGCAACGGGTCGCGCTGGCTGGACCGGCTGCGCGAGCGGGTCGCCCCCGGGCAACTGGCGAGCGCGCAGCGGAAGCTGGAGCGGCACCGGATCTCCGTGCTGGTGCTGTCGCGGCTGCTGCCCGCCGGGCGGATCCCGGTGATGCTGGCGTGCCTGCTGGCGCGGATGCCCCTGCGCACGTTCGTCCGCGGCAACTTCCCCGCCTGTCTGGCGTGGGCGGCCACGTACCAGTTGATCGGCATCCTCGGCGGTTCGCTGTTCCCCGAGCCGTGGCAGGGGGTGGCGGCGGCGGTGGGGCTGACGGTGCTGATCAGCGTGGCGCCGCCGGTGTGGCGCCGGGTGCGCGGCGACGGCCGCGCGCGGGGCGCGTAGCCGGTACGCGCCCAGGCAGCCACGCGGCCGGGGTACGCGCCGCCCGGCCCGTACCGCCTTCACAGCACCCGCGACGCCCCCACCGGCAGGTCCCACAGGTCCGCCCGCGGCCTGCCCGTGCGCTCCCACGCCGCCCGCACCCGCGTGAGCGGCTCCAGCGGCGGCTCCGCCGACAGCAGGAACGTGCCGAAGTGCATCGGCGCCAGCCGCCGCGCGCCCGTGTCCCCGCAGGCGCGCACCGCCTCCTCGGGGTCCATGTGCACCGGCCCCAGCATCCAGCGGGGCGCGTACGCGCCGATGGGCAGCAGCGCGACGGCGATGCCCGGCAGGCGGTGGCCGATCTCCTCGAAGAAGTGGCCGTAGCCGGTGTCGCCGGCGAAGTAGACGCGCCGGCCGGAGCCGTCGGTGAGGACCCAGCCGCCCCACAGCGTGCGGCAGGTGTCGGTCAGCGTGCGCTTGCTCCAGTGGTGCGCCGGTACGAAGTCGAAGCGCACGGGTCCGCCGGGCGCGGGCAGCTCCGCGGCCTCCCACCAGTCCAGCTCGGTGACCCGGGTGAAGCCGCGCCGGCGGCACCAGCGGGCCAGCCCGGCGGGCACGAACAGCGGGGTGGTGGGCGGCAGTCGCTTCAGGGTGGGGCGGTCGAGGTGGTCGTAGTGGTTGTGGGAGAGGACGACGGCGTCCACGGGCGGCAGGTCCTCCCAGCGCACGCCGACGGGGGTGACGCGGGCAGGGGTGGCGAGGATCCGCCGGGACCACAGCGGGTCGGTGAGCACGGTCAGGCCGCCGATGCGCAGCACCCAACTGGCGTGCCCGGCCCAGGTGACGGCGATGGTGGCCGGGCCCGCCGCGGGCAGCGGGCCGGGTTCGAAGGGCAGGTCGGGGATCTCTTCGAGGGCCCGGGGAGCGGGGCGGAACTGGCGGGTGCGGGCCAGCCGGGCGAGCATGCCGATGCCGGGGAGGGGAGCGTTGAGGCGGTCGGTGAAGGACCGCGGCCAGCGGCGGATCTCGCCGAGGGGGCGCGGCTTCGGGGCGGAGCGCTCGGTCGGCGCGGCGGGGCTGGCGGCTCCCGTCCGCTGTGACTGGCTGGTCAACGGCGGGCTCCTGTCAGCTCGGTGAGGGCTGATCCGAGGGATCTCAACGCCTCGGCCACCTGCGGCCATCGGGCGGGGTCCGGCGGCTCGACGGCCGGGGCTCCGCCGGCCGGGACTCCGCCGGCGGGGACTTCCCCGGCGGGGGTTTGCAGCGCAGGGGCTTCCGCGGCCGGTACGGCGGGCGTCAGGGTGGTCGCGGCGGCGGCGGGCGGCCGGGCGTGGGCCGAGGCGAGGGCGGCGGCGTGCGCCCCGCCGGCATCGCCGAGCAGCGGCGCCGTCGCCACCCGCAGCCGCAGCGCGGTCAGGTCGTCGCCGAAGCGCTGCGCGCCGCCGACCGCGCGGGCGCGGACGCCGGAGCCCAGGCCGCGGACGACGGCGGACTCCAGGTCCACGGCGTCCACGACGCCGCCGCGGGCCAGCTCCGGGCGGAGCGCTTCGAGGTCCGCGTACACGTGGTAGCCGGCCTGCGGCGGGCGGACCAGCGCGCCCGCGGCGGTCAGCACGTCGCGTACGGCCTCGGTGAGCACCGCGTGCAGCCGGATCCCGGCGGCCAGCCGGCCGGTGACGGCGGGCGGCTCGGCCAGCGCCGCCGCGGCGGCGGCCTCGACGGGCGGCGGCAGCGGGGGCACGGCGCTGCCGAGCACGGCCAGCGCGGCGGTCTGGAGCGTACCGCCCGCCCGGGTGGCGGGAAGGCGGGCGACGGCGGCGGGCCAGCCGGGCGGGGTGAGCGAGCCGCCGAGGTCGACGAGTACGACGACGTCGTCTGGCAGCATCTCGGCGGGGCTGACGAGCACGGTGGCGTGCGGGTCGTGCAGCGTGTCGCGGTACGTCTCGTCGCTGACGACGAGCAGCCCCTCCCCGGCCGCGGCCTCGCACGCCTCGTGCACCAGCTCCGGCGGCGGCACGGTCCCGGTGGGGTCGTCGGCGACGGAGAGCAGCAGCAGCCGCGGATCGCCGCCTTCGGCCCGTACCCGGCGCACGGTCTCCAGCAGCGCGACCGGATCGGGGGCGCCGCCGGACTCGGCGGTGGTGGGCACGCGGTGCACGGTGTGGCCGAGGATCCCCGGCTGCGGCGCGTACCAGGACGCCGAGGGGCGGGGCAGCAGCACCTCACCGCCGACCGCGGCGACCAGGGCGAGGAGCAGCGCTGCCCCGCCGGGGGCGGCGGCGGTCTGCCCGGGGTCGGTGACCAGGCCGCGGCGGTGCCAGTAGCCCGCCGCGGCGGCGCGGACCCCGGGCCCGCCGCCGGGCGGCCCGGGGGCGGCGGTGGCGGCACGGGCGAAGCCGTCGACGAGTTCCGCGGGCGGCGGCAGACCGGCGTCGGGGACGGCTTGCTGCATGCGCCACCTCCCGCCGTCACGCGCCCTTCGGGCGCTCACAAGAGTGCGGATCTCTCCCACTGTCCCAGATCGTGCGGCTGCCGGCGCGATGCGCTGCGCGCCTGGTCAGGTGAGGTGCGCTCCGGGCGGGACGCACGGCGTGCACCGCCTGCGCGGCCGGCCCGTGCGCCCCGCTCACCGCCTCGGCGCCGCTGCGGTCCCTCAGCCCCGCTCGCGCGCGCCCGCACGGGTGCGGCCGAGGGCGACGGCCCGCTCGGGGTGCCGGCTCAGGTACTCGCCTTCGAGCTGCGCCATGCGGGTGTTGTGCACGGCCAGTGCCGCCGCCGAGCCGTGCAGCAGCGTGTCGTGGCGGGTGCGGTGGATGGTCTCCAGCTCCCTGATCAACTGCTGGTCGGTCAGCCGCGCGGGGGCGATACCGCCCCGGCGCCGGTCGCTCTCGCCCATCTGCGGCTCTCCTTCGCGCCGGCTGTCTCCGTCTCCCAGGATCGGGCAATCCCGGTCCCGCTGCTACCCGGGCGGCACCCGGCCAGTCACGGGGCACGCATCTACTGCCCGTATCGCGAGACGATACTTCTCGTCATACGAGACCGGGGCTACGCTGCCGCACATGGCCGTTTACCCGCATGGACACCACGACTCGGTGCTCCGCTCGCACCGCTGGCGCACGGCCGCCAACTCGGCGGCGTACCTGACCGGCGAACTGCGCCCGCACATGCACGTCCTCGACCTCGGCTGCGGACCCGGCACGATCACCGCCGACCTCGCCGCCCTCGTGCCGCACGGCCGCGTGACGGCCGTGGACGCGCAGCCCGGGATCCTCGCGGAGGCGCGTGCGGCGGCGGCCGAACGGGGCGTGACGAACGTGGAGTTCGCCGTCGCCGACGCCGAGGCGCTGGACTTCCCGGACGACTCGTTCGACGTGGTCCACGCCCACCAGGTGCTCCAGCACCTCGCCCACCCGGTGCGGGCGCTGGCGGAGATGCGGCGGGTGTGCCGGCCCGGCGGTCTCGTCGCCGCGCGCGACGCGGACTACGCGGCGATGACCTGGTACCCCGACGTGCCCGCCCTCGACGACTGGCTGGACACCTACCGCCGGGTGGCCCGCTCCTCCGGCGGCGAGCCGGACGCGGGGCGGCGGCTGCTGGCGTGGGCCCGCGAGGCGGGGTTCGAGGACGTCACGGCGTCGGCGAGCACGTGGTGCTACGCCTCGGAGCCGGAGCGCGCGTGGTGGAGCGGGTCGTGGGCCGACCGCACGACGGCCTCGTCGTACGCCCGCCTCGCCCTCGACGGCGGGCACGCGGACGCGGCGGCGCTGGCGCGGATCGCGGCCGGCTGGCGGGAGTGGGGCGCGGCGGACGGCGCGTGGTTCGCGGTGCTGCACGGCGAGGTGCTCTGCCGGGTGCCGTGACGGCGCGGGGGAGCCGGCCCGTAGCCGCTCCAACGGCCCGGCACCGCCGCGGGGTTCGCCGCCCCTAGACTCTCCCCATGGAGATCCTCGGCACCTCACTGCGCATCTGCGTGGACGACCTGGAGTCCGCCGTCGCCACGTACGAGACGCTGACCGGCGAACAGGCACAGCGCTTCTCGCAGGCGGGCGTCTCCGTCGCGGCGGTCGGCTGCTTCCTGCTGATGTCCGGCCCGCCGCAGACCCTGGACGTGCTGCGCAGAATCACCGCGACGCTGGCGGTCAAGGACGTGGCGGAGGCGTACGCGACGCTCCGCTCGGTCGGCGCCGAGATCGTCGCGGGCCCCTCGGAGACGCCGATCGGGCGCAACATGGTGGCGCGCCACCCCGACGGCAGCATCTTCGAGTACGTCGACCGCCGCTGACCGCTACCGCGGGGCGCCGCTCCCGGGAGCGACCTGGATACCGGTCATCTCGACGGTCAGCGCCCAGCGTTCGTGGTCGCGCCAGGCGCCGTCGATGAACAGGTAGTCCGGCGAGAAGCCCTCCAGCCGGAAGCCCGCGCGCTTGGCCAGCGCGATGGAGGCCGCGTTGCCCGGCTGGACGTTGATCTCCAGGCGGTGCAGGCCGAGATGGGTGAAGGCGTGGCGCATCACGAGGCCGAGGCCCTCGGACATCAGGCCGCGGCCGGCGTACGGGACGAAGGCCCCGTAGCCGAGGGCGCCGCTGCAGAACGCGCGGCGCACGATGGCGTTGATGTTGACGAAGCCGGCGATGGCGCCGGACTCCCGCTCGCAGACGAGGAACTCCTCGGTCTGCGGCTCGGTGAGCCGCTCCAGGTAGGCGCGGTAGGCGGCGGGGGTGGCGGGCGGGGACAGCCACGGGCGGTGAAGCTCTGCGCTGGCCCGCGCGCGGTCCAGGAACTCCTGCTCGTCCGCGGGGCGCGGAGGGCGGATCGCGGTACGGGCGCCGGCTGCGGTGACGTCGTTCTCGGGCACCGGGAGAGTCTACGCCCCGGCGCTGGTCAGGGATTCGGCTGGACGAACCGGAGCCGGTTGCCGAAGGGGTCGGTCAGCTCCAGGATCGTGCCGATGGCGGCGTCCTCTTCGAGCCCGGGCTTGAGATACGGGTAGTCCTTGGCCTTCAGCTCGGCGTGCAGCTCCCCCGCGCCGTCGACTTCCACGTAGGCGGTGGCGCCGGGGCTGGCGTCGCCGTGGTGCTCGCTCAGGTGGAGCGTGAGATCGCCGCGGGAGACCTGCATGTACAGCGGGAAGCCGTCGGAGAACCTGTGCTCCCAGTCGACCGTGAAGCCCAGGTAGTCGACGTAGAACTCGCGGGCCTTCGCGATGTCGAAGATGCGGAAGACCGGTACGGTACGCCGGAAGAGGACTGTCATGTCTCCACTATGCCCCCGCCGCCAGCCGCTCGGCGAGACGGCGCATCCCGTCTCCCACCAGGTAGTGGCCGGGCAGCCCGGGGATCTCGACCGGGCGTCCGGTGGGGCGCCGGGGCGGGTGGCGGATGAGGTGGTCCAGCACGCGGGCGGCGAGCGCGGGGTCGTCGGGAGGGTCGCCGAGGACGTAGTGGTAGGCGTTCGGGCGCCAGTGGGGGTAGCGCTCGGTGAGGCCGACGATCAGCGCGGGCGGCCGACGGCGGTACGAGGCGTACGGCTCGGCGTAGTACGACGTGCGGCGGCCCTCGGCGACGTTGCACGACTCGCAGAGCAGGCCGCGGACCAGCCCGGAGACGTGATGGTGGTCGATGACGAGCCGGGCGGACCGCAGCCCGCAGACCGCACACCGGCCGTCCTGCCACCGCCGTATCGCCCCGAGCGCACCGCCCGGCCCCGCGGGCGCCGGGGCGGGCGGCATCCACTCGTGACAGGCGGGGACCTCACTGTCCGGCCGCGGCAGGCTGCTCATGTCCGCAACGCTACGGCCCGGCACTGACATCGCCACCGACCTCGGCCGCCGCCCGCGGGCCCTCCGCCCGCAGCAGCGCGACGAGTTCGGCCACGTGCTCCCGGCGGGTGAGGAACCCGTTGACGTTGATCCGCAGCGCCCGCCGCCCGTCGAGCACCGTGGTCGCCACCCACGCCCGCCCGCCGCGCTCAAGGCGCTGCTGGAGCGCGCGCTGCACCGCGTCCCGCGTCCCGGCCGGCGCCCGGCGTACCGCCGCGGGCAGGTAGCGCACGCAGCACACCGCGGTCTGCACGTCGCCGACCGGCTCGAAGCCGTCGGCGGCGGCCAGCTCCGCGGCGAGGTACCGGGTGAGGTCCACCTGCCGCTCGACGATGCGCCGGTAGCCGTCGCGGCCGAGGCCGGCGAGCGCGGCCCACAGCTTGAGCGCGTTGGCGCGCCGGGTACCGAGCTGCCCGAGCCGGAAGAAGTCGAGCGGGCCGTCATCCGGGGCGCCGTCCGCCGGCGGCCCCTCCGCGCCCCGGCGGTCGTCCAGGTACGCCGGATCGGTGTCGAACGCGTCCCGCAGCACCCGCGCGCCGCCGCGGGTCAGCAGCGCACCGCAGGAGAACGGCACGAACATCCACTTGTGCGGGTCCAGCGTCGTCGAGTCCGCCCGCGCCACGCCCTGCAGCAGCCCGCGGTGCTCCGGGGAGAACGCCAGCGCCCCGCCGTACGCCGCGTCGACGTGGAACCACAGCCCGTACTCCGCGGCCACCTCGGCGAGTTCGGCCAGCGGGTCGACGGCGCCGGTGGACGTGGTGCCCGCCACGCCGACGACGCAGGCGGGCCGCAGCCCCGCGGCGAGGTCCCGCTCGACGGCGGCGCGCAGCTCGGCGACGCGGACGCGGAAGCGCGCGTCGGTGCCGATACGACGCAGGTTCTCCCGGCCGATCCCGAGCACGTCCACGCCCTTGACCAGCGAGAAGTGCGCCTGTTCCGAGGCGTACACACGCAACTGCGCCTCGCCGAGCCCCGCGGTGGCGGCGGACCCGGCCGCCGCGTCCCGGGCGCACTTCAGCCCGATGAGGTTCGCCTCAGAACCGCCGCTGGTGAGCGTGCCGAACGCGCCGTCGCCGTAGCCGAGCAGGTCGCACAGCCAGCGCAGCACGCGCTCCTCCAGCGCCGTGGCGGTCGGCGACTGCCGCCAGGCGGCGGCGTTCTGGTTGAGGGCGGAGCACAGCGCGTCGGTCCAGACGGCGACGGGCAGCGGCGCCGGGTTGAACAGCCCGAAGTAGCGCGGGCTGGAGATGTGGGTGGCGTCGGCGACGACGTCGCGGGCGAGCGCTTCGAGCAGCTCCACCGGGTCCGCACCCCGCTCGGGCAGCGGCTCGGCGAAGCGCTCGCGCAGGTCTGCCGCGGTGGCGCCGGAGCAGACGGGGAGGTCGTCGAGCCCGGCGGCGTAGTCGGCGACCAGCCGCGTCGCGGCGGCGCCCAGACGCCGGTGCTCGACGGCGAGCGTCGCCGCGGTCAGGTCGTCGTCGTGCATGGGTACGTGCATGGGGCCGATCTTCACAAGGGGCCCGGCGACAGGGAAGGGGCCTCTTTCCGATGACAAGACATAGGCTTTTCCTGTGGCGCTGTCGTTGGAGGATCTGCGGGTGTTCCGGTCGGTGGCCGCGGCCGGCAGCTTCGGCCGGGGCGCGGCGCGGCTGCGGCTGAGCCAGCCCGCGGTCAGCGAGCGGATGGCCCGGCTCGAACGGGACCTGGGCCGCCCGCTGTTCGTCCGCGGCGGCCGGGGGGTGCGGCTCACCGCGGCCGGCGAGCGGCTGCTGCCCTACGCCGAGCGGTGCCTGGCGCTCGCCGGGGAGGCGGTCGCGGTGGTACGGGCCGAGCGCGACCGGCCGCGGGTGCGGGTCGCCCTGCACGCCACCTTCGCGCCGAGCGTGGTGCCGCGGGTGCTCGACGCGCTTGCGCCGCTGGACGTCGACGTCACCTGTACGGACGCGCACAGCGAGGAGGTGGTGCGCGGCCTGGACGACGACACCGTCGACGTCGGGTTCGTGGTGCCCGGCCCGTACCCGCACACGCTGACCGTGGAGCCGTTCCTGACGGACCCGGTCGTCTGCGTCACCTGCCCCGGGCACCCGCTGGCCACCGGCGGCGGCCCGCTGCGGATCCGGGACCTGGCGGCGCACCCGGTGGCCTGTACGACATGGGGCGACGGCGCGGCGCGCTTCCTCGACCTGCTGCGCGCGGCGCCCGTGCCGTCGACCCGGCTGTACCCCGTCTCGCCCGCCGAGACCGTCGCGAGCCTGGCCCGCCGCGGGAGCCACGTCGGGGTGCTGACCCGCTCGACGGTCGGTCCGGACCTTTCCGCCGGCACGCTCGTCGAGTTGCCCGTCGCCGACCTGCCGCGCTGGGAGCTGACCCTCGCCCTGGCCCACCGTGCACAGGACGCCGCCACCGCCCCCGTACGGGCGCTGCGCACGGCCCTGCTCGGCACCGGCTGACCGCACCGGGCCACCGCGTCACCGCCGGCGCTGCCCCCGTCACTCGCCGGTGACGCCGTCGGCCAGCTCCCGTGCGATGTCGAGGTGGCCGGCGTGGCGCGCGTACTCCTGCAGCACGTGGAAGAGGATCAGCGCCAGCGACGGTGCCTGCTCCGCGCTCGCGAAGCGCCCGCCGGCCGCGGCCGTGCGGTCCAGCGGGACGCCGGCGACGATCTCCCGGGAGCGGGCACACGCCGACCGGAAGGCGTCCTTCAGCTCACGAGCGGAGGCGCCGGCCGGGACCGTCCAGCGGTCCTCCGGTCCGCGGTCGCCCCACGGGTCCGGCAGCGGCCGGGCCGCGAAGCCCCACTCGAACCAGCGGCGCTCCACCCACGTCAGATGGACCAGCAGCTCCAGCGGCGTCCAGCCGGAGGCAACCCGGCTGGAGCGCAGCTCCTCCTCGGCGAGGCCGTCGAGCTTGCGCAGCACCTCGGCGCGGTAGTGGTCGAGGTACGCGTCCAGCAGCTCCCGCGGGTCGGAACGGGAGCCGGGGGCCGGTTCGTCGATCGGCATCCGCGACCGGTCCGGCGGCGGGGCGGCGGCGCGGGCGAAGCCGCTCACGCCAGCCCCGGGGTGTCGAGGGTGAGGGTGCCGGCGTCCGCGTCGAGGACGGCGGGGACGCCGAGGGGGACGGTGAGGGCGGGGACGCCGTGGCCGAAGTCCAGCCCCTCCAGCACCGGCACGCCCAGGTCGCCGAGCCGGTCGGCGAGCACGGCGCGGATGTCCGCGTACGGGCCGCAGTCCTCCCAGGTGCCGCAGACGACGCCGACGACACCGGTCAGCCAGCCGCTGCGGCGGAGCTGGGTGAGGGTGCGGTCGATGCGGTAGTCCTCCTCGTCGAGGTCCTCGATGAGCAGGATGCCGCCGGCGGCGCCGGCGCGGGCGCCGGGGGTGCCGAGGCCGGCGGCCAGCAGGCTGAGGCAGCCGCCGAGGGTGACACCGCGGGCGCGGCCGGGGACGAGGGCGCGGGCGCCGGGGGAGGTCAGACGCCGCACGGTCGCCGGCTCGAAGAGGGTGCGGCGCAGGTGCTCGCGGGTGGTGTCGTCCTCGGTGAACGGGGCCCAGGCGGGCATCGGGCCGTGCAGGGTGGCCACGCCGAGGTGGGTGGCGACGGCCTCGTGCAGGGCGGTGGCGTCGCTGAAGCCCAGGTAGACCTTCGGTCCCGCGGCGCGCAGGGCGGCCCAGTCGACGTGGTCGAGCATGCGGGGCGCGCCGTTGCCGCCCCTGCCGGAGAAGACGGCGGCGACCTCGGGGTCGCACCAGGCGCGCTCGAAGTCGCGGGCGCGGGCGGCGTCGTCGGCGGCGAGGTAGGACAGGGTGTCGTGCTCGCCGTACGCGGTGGGGTGAACGACCACGTCCAGGCCCCAGCCGCGCAGCACCTCGATGCCGGCGTCCAGGTCCTTGCGGGGGAACCCGCTGCTGGGCGCGACGACCGCGACCCGGTCGCCGGGTCGCAGCCGGCGGGGGCGTGCGAGCGCGACGGCGGAGCCGGTGGCCGGAGTGGCGGACCCGGCGGGAGACCCGGCGGCGGGCTGGGCGGCCGGGGGCACGGGCGCGCCCAAGTCCACGGCCGGCACGTCCGGCGCCGCGAAACCGAACGTCTGCGCGTACAGCGACAGCTCGGCCTCCAGCGCCCTGATCAGGGTGTCAGCGCGCCGGAAGCCGTGGCCCTCGCCCTCGAAGGTGAGGTACGCGTGCGGCACGCCCCGCCCGGCGACCGCCTCGAGGAAGCGCTCGCACTGCACCGGCGGGCAGATCACGTCGTCCAGCCCCTGCAGCAGCAGGAACGGCGCGGTGATCCGGTCGGCGTGGTGGACCGGGGAGCGCTCGCGGTACCGCTGGGGCACCTCCGCGAACGGGCCGACCAGCGACTCCAGATAGCGCGACTCGAAGTCGTGCGTCTCGTCCGTGGCCCAGCCGGCCAGGTCGAGGATCGGATAGATGATCGTGCCGCACGCGTACAGCCCTTCGGCCAGCGGCGAGGTGAGGGACGCGGCGGTCGTCCAGCCGCCCGCGCTGCCGCCGCGGACCGCCAGCCGGGCGGCGTCGGCGGTGCCCTCGTCGGCCAGCGCGCGGGCGACCGCGGCGCAGTCCTCGACGTCCACGACGCCCCACTGCTCGCGCAGCCGCTCGCGGTAGGCGCGGCCGTAGCCGGTGGAGCCGCCGTAGTTGACCTCGGCGACGCCGATGCCGCGCGAGGTGAAGTAGGCGATCTCCAGGTCGAGCACGAGCGGTACGTGCCCGGTGGGGCCGCCGTGCGCCCAGATCACGTACGGCGGCAGCTCGTCCTCGGGGCCGGTGAACTCCGGGTGGTGCGGCGGGTAGACGTGGGCGTGCACCTCGCGCCCGCCGGGGCCCGTGAAGGTGCGGGAGACGGGCCGCGGCAGAAAGGCCGCGTCGACCGCGTCGCCGTGGGCGTTGCCGGCGACGCGGGTGTGGCCGGTGGCGGTGTCCAGCTCGACGACCTCGTACCCGGTGACGGGGCTCGCGGCCAGACCGAAGACCCGTTCGCCGGCGACGGCGAGCGCCGCCGCCCAGTTCGACCAGGGGCCCGGCACGTCGGCCAGCTCGCCGGTGGCGGGGTCGAGGACGCCGAGGCGGGTGCCGCCGGTGCCGTGCAGGGTGGCGACGAGGCCGCTGTCGAGGACGGCGAACCAGCGCAGCCCGACCTTCCACAGCCCGTCCGCGAACTCCTCGGGCAGCGGGCAGAGTTCGCTGGTCACGGCGGTGGCGGGGTCGACCCGGTGCAGGTTCCACCAGCCGCTGCGGTCGGTGGCGGCCACCAGCGTGCCGTCCGGCAGCCACTCGGCCTGCGCGACGGACTCCGCCTCGGAGCCGGTCTGGGCGCCGAGCACCGTCGTGACCCCGGCCAGCCGGCCGTCGCCGGTGACGTCGGCGACGCGCAGTTCCGTGCCGTCCCAGGGCATCTGGGGGTGGTCCCAGGCGATCCAGGCGGCCTGCCGGCCGTCCGGGGAGAGGCGGGGGCCGGTGACGAAGCGGTGCCGGTCGTCGGTCAGCTCGCGCACCGCGGCGCGGTCGGCGGACGCCGAGCCGTCCAGCGGCACGGCGGCGAGCACCCGGCGTACGTCGGTGGGGGCCTGCCCGGTGAACTCCTCCAGCACGCACCACACCTCGCCGCGCTCCGGCAGCACGACGGCGTCGCACCAGCGCAGCCCGCCGCCGACGGCGGAGACGGGCGTGAGCGGGCGGGGCTCGCCGCCGGCATCGGGCTCGTACGCGTACAGCCGCTGGTCGGTGAAGTGGGTGAAGACGATCAGCGGGCCGCCGGTGGCGCGCGGCGCGCCGGCCCAGGGCCGGCCGCCGTACTCGATGACCCTGTTGCGCACGTTCCACGGCGGGGGCAGCACCGACTCCTCGGTGCCGTCCGGGCGCAGCCGCACCAGCGCCCGCCGCCCGCCCTCACGCGGACGCGGAGCGGTCCACCACACCTCGTCGCCGACGGTGTCCAGATACTCCGGGCGGCCATCGTGGGTCGCGGCGAGGGCGGCGGTCAGGGGGGACGGCCAGGTGCCGTACGGGGCGGTGGTCACGGGCGGCGTCGTCTCTTTCCGCTGGGGGTCGGGGCGCCGGCGGGCTCGCCGGCCGCGCTCGCTGGTGGTTGCCGGCTTCTCACGCGGGGTGCCGGGGCGGGGTCAGGCCGATCTGAGGAAGTCGTCCAGCACGCGCACGCCGAAGTGCAGCGCCTCCACCGGCACCCGCTCGTCCACGCCGTGGAACAGCTCCTGGTAGTCGAAGCCGGCGGGAAGCTTCAGCGGCGAGAAGCCGTAGCCGGTGATGCCGAGGCGGGAGAACTGCTTGGCGTCGGTGCCGCCCGACATGCAGTACGGCACGACGTGGGCGTCGGGGTCGAAGCGCTGGAGTGAGGCGCGCATCGCGGCGTACAGAGGCGCGTCGACGGGGGCGGTGAGCGGCACCTCGCGGTGGCTGAACTCCCAGTCGACATACGGTCCGGTCAGCTCGTCGAGCGTACGGGCGAACTCCTCCTCGCCGCCGGCGACCATCCGGCCGTCGACCTGGGCGGTGGCGCCGCCGGGGATGACGTTCACCTTGTAGCCGGCGTCGAGGACGGTGGGGTTGGAGCTGTTGCGCACGGTGGGGGCGACGAGGGCGGCGGCCGGGCCGAGCTTGCCGAGCAGCGCGTCCACGTCGAAGCCGGGGTCGTCGAGCTCTTCGGGGCGGACCTCGATGCCGTACACCGCGGCCGTCTCGACGAGCGCCGCGCGGACGGTGGGCGTCAGCCGCAGGGGCCAGCGGTGCTCGCCGATGCGGCCGACGGCGGCGGCCAGGCGGGTGACGGCGTTGTCGGCGTTGACCTTCGAGCCGTGGCCGGCCCGGCCGCGGGCGGTCAGCCGCAGCCAGGCCGTGCCGCGCTCGCCGGCCGCGACGGGGTAGAGACGCAGGCCGTTGCCGCCGTGGAAGGTGAAGGCGCCGGACTCGCTGATGCCTTCGGTGCAGCCGTCGAAGAGCGCGGCGTGCTCCTCGGCCAGATAGTCCGACCCGTACTCGGCGCTGGCCTCCTCGTCGGCGGTGAAGGCGAGCACGATGTCGCGGCGGGGGCGGACGCCGGCGCGGGCCCAGGCCCGTACGACCGCGAGGACCATCGCGTCCATGTTCTTCATGTCGATGGCGCCGCGGCCCCAGACCACGCCGTCGCGGATCTCGCCGGAGAACGGGTGGACGGTCCAGTCGGCGGGCTCGGCCGGCACCACGTCGAGGTGGCCGTGGACGAGCAGGGCGGGGGCGCCGGGTTCTGTGCCCTCGATGCGGGCGACGACGTTCGTCCGGTCCGGGGCCTTCTCCAGCAGGGTGGGCTCGATGCCGGCGCCGGCGAGCCGCTCCGCGACGTACTCCGCGGCCTGGCGCTCCACGCCGTCGCCGCCGCCGTGGTTCACGGTGTCGATGCGGATCAGGTCGGAGGTGAAGCCCACCACCTCGTCCAGCGCGGCGTCATCCGGCCCGGGGCCGTGCGGGGTCGGGTCAGCCATACTGCTCCTCCACGGCGGCCGAGACGAGCGTGGTGACCGCCTTGAAGCAGCGGATGCCCTCGTACATGGTCTCCGTCGTGTACGCCACGCGCCGCTCACCGGCCGGCGTCACGCCCGGCACCACCGTGGCCGCGCCGGCCAGGTGCTCCGCGTCGAACTCCAGCTCCACCGTGAACGGCCCGCCGCGCACCGGCTCCGTCCGCACCGCCAGCGCCGCGGCCTCGGTGGCCGCCGCCCGGATGTCCGCCGCGGTACGGGCGGGGGTGCGGCACACCGCGGCGTACCGCGAGACGTAGTCCTTGACGGCGACGCCGGGGGCCGCGGGCGCGTAGCCCTTGGCGTCCTCGACGGTCTTGTCGTCGCCGGTGACGAGCACCACCGGGACGCCGAACTCGGCGACCACGTGCGCGTTCAGCAGGCCCTCGCTGGCCCGCACGCCGTTGAGCCAGACGCCGGTGACCGAGTTGGCCAGGTAGGTGTGGGCGAGGACCCCTTCGGCGCCGGCGCCCGTGTGATAGCCCACGAAGGCGATGCCGTCGACGTCGCCGTGCTGGACGCCCTCGACCATGGACAGCGACTTGTGCCGCCCGGTGAGCATCTGGGCGCGGTCGTCGAGCCGCTCCAGCAGCAGATTGCGCATCGTCCAATGCGCCTCGTTGACCAGCACCTCGTCGGCGCCGCCGGCGAAGAAGCCCTCGATGGCGGCGTTGACGTCGGATGTGAACATGGGCCGGCAGCGCTCCCACTGCGGGCCGCCGGGAAGCACGTCGGCGGGCCACGTGACGCCGGTGGCCCCCTCCATGTCGGCGCTGATCAAGACCTTCATGACGAGCCACGGTACGCGGTCGGACGAAGCGGTGAAACCCCTGTGGATACGTACAGAGGTCTAGACCTCCCCAACTCCCCTGGAACGCCCTGCGACCAGCCACTTCGATGCCAGTCCCGGCCCTGCTCCAGCCGGAGCAGGGCCGGTCGCGACGGCCGGCGGCGCACCCCCGGCGACGGCGTCCCGGGGAGGGCGGGGCGGCCGGGCACCGCTCCGCCGTCAGTCGCCGTCAGTCCCCGTCAGCCGACGTGAATCGCCGTCAGTCGCCGTGTCCGAGCTGGAGGTCCCGCTCCGTACGCCCGCCGCCCTCCACCCGCAGCACCGTGGCCACCGGCGGGTACCCCGCGGCGATGACCGTGTACTCGCCCGCCGACAGGTCGACGAACCGGAACACGCCGTCCGGCCCCGTGGTGCCGGTGTCGACGACGTTGCCGGCGGCGTCGAGCAGCGTGACCCGGGCGTCCTCCACCGGCCGGCCGCCGTACGCGCGCACCGTGCCGCGCAGCACCGCGCCGCCGGCCAGCTCGACGTCCCGCCGGGTCTCCCGCGCCGCCTGCACCGAGACCGGCAGCGCCGCGGGCCTAAAGCCCGGCGCGGTGGCCGCGAGGGTGTACTCGCCGGCGACCAGCTCGCCGATGGCGTACGCGCCGTCGTGGCCGCTGCGCGCCGAGGCGACGACCTCCCCGCGCGCGTCGGTGAGCGTCACGACGACGTTGCCCAGCGGCGTGCCGTCCGCCGCCGCGACGGTGCCGCTGATGCGGCCGGCGCCGCCGAGCACGAGGTCCAGCTCGACCGGCCGGTCCCCCACGATGACCGTGACGGCCTGCGGCTGGTGCCCGCCGGCCGCGGCCACCAGGACGTATGAGCCGGAGCCGGGGGTGGGCAGCACGTACCTGCCGTCCTCGCGGCTGGCGTCGCGCCCCACCTGGCGGCCCGCGCCGTCGATGAGCGTGAGCGCCGCACGCGGCACGGTGGTGCCGTCCTGGTGCTGCACGCTGCCGCAGACCGGCACGCCGGCGCCCGCCGGGACGGCGCCGCGGGCGGCGGGCACGGGGGAGTCGACCGGGTACTCGTCCATGGCGGGGCCGGGCCCCGGGAGGTTCTGGGACACCAGTGGTCTCTCCTTCAGCAGGAACGCCAGCAGCAGGCCGACGACGAGCACGGGCACCAGGTACAGGAAGATGCCCGGCATGGCCTCGGCGTAGGCGCGGACGTAGCCGTCGCGCAGCTCGGCGTCGAGCGCGTGGACGGCCTCGGGGGTGATCGACTCCGGGTCGGGCAGCGAGGCACCGGGGGGCGGCGGGGGGAGGGCGAGGGCCAGTTCGCCGGCGAGGCGGTCGAAGAAGACCGTGCCGAAGACGGCCGCGCCGACCGACCCGCCGATCTGCCGGAAGTAGTTGTGCGCACTGGTCGCGACGCCCAGGTCGGCGGGGCGTACGGCGTTCTGCACGGCGAGGATGAGCGCGGGCAGGACAAGGCCGAGGCCGATGCCGAGGACGGCCATCCAGATGCTGTACGAAAGCTGCGAGGTGTTCTCGTCCAGGCGGGAGAGCAGCCACATGCCGACGGCGCCGAGGGCGCAGCCGAGTACCGGGTAGGGGCGGTAGCGGCCGGTGCGGGTGATGAGCTGGCCGGAGACGAGGGAGGCGACGACGGTGCCGATCATCATCGGCAGCATCAGCAGTCCGGACGCGGTGGCGCTGGCGCCTTCGACCATCTGCAGGAAGGACGGCAGATAGCTGGCCGCGGCGAACATCGCCGCCCCGGTCGCCACCCCGACCAGGGAGGTGACGTTGAAGATGCTGTCGCGGAAGAGCCGCAGCGGCATGACGGGTTCGACGGCGAAGCGCTCGATGACGAGCAGCAGGAGGGCGGAGCCGACGGCGCCGGCGCCGAGGCCGAGGATGACGTCGGAGGTCCAGTCGTACTCCAGGCCGCCCCAACTGGTCAGCAGCACCAGGCAGGTGGAGGCGGCGGCGAGGAACAGCGCGCCGAGGACGTCGAGGCGGGGCCGGGCGGCGGGCTTGGGCAGCTTCAGCACCAGGCCGGTCACCAGCAGGGTGAGCAGGCCGAAGGGCACGTTGAAGTAGAAGCACCAGCGCCAGGACAGCTCGTCGGTGAAGAACCCGCCGAGCAGCGGTCCGGCGACCGAGGCGAGACCGAAGGCGGCGCCGATCAGGCCCATGTACCGGCCGCGGTCACGGGACGGGACGATGTCCGCGATGATCGCCTGCACGCCGATCATGAGGCCGCCCGCGCCCAGGCCCTGGACGGCGCGGAAGGCGATGAGCTGGTCCATGCCGCGCGCGGCCCCGGCGAGACCGGAGCCGATGACGAACACCACGATGGCGAACTGGAAGACGCCCTTGCGGCCGAAGAGGTCGCCGAGCTTGCCGTAGATCGGCAGCCCGATGGTGGCGGTGAGCAGATAGGCGGTGATCGCCCAGGACATCCGGTCCAGGCCGTGCAGTTCGCCGACGATCTTCGGCAGGGCAGTGGCCACGATCATCTGCTCCAGCGTGGCGAGCAGCAGCGCGAACATCAGGGCCAGCACAACCAGGCGTACGCGCCGGGGGCTCAGCGCGCCGCCGTCGCCGCAGCCGTCCGCCGGGCCGGGTCCGGCCGGAGGTCCGCCCTCTCCGGTACGTCCCGGCGGCCCAGCCGGCTCCGGCGGGCCCGCCGCCGGGCCGGCCGCCGCGGGCGCGGTGACCGGCTCGTCGTTCACCAGGGTCGTCCCCACCTGCCAGCTCCCCATCGTCCGCCTGCGCCGCACCATTTCTCGCACCGCCCAAGATCCGGGGGCAAACGCGGTTCACTCCCCCGCACGGCCGCGGGGCGGCGCGCCAACTCGGCTGCCCGGCGCGCCCATCGGTCGCTCATCAGCGGCTTTCGGGGCGGCAGGGCGGTGCCGGGGGCGCGCGGGGGGCACGGCGGGGAACCACCCGAACCGGTGAGGCAGCGCGGGGGAACGTCCCGTACGGCGCCCGCCGGGATCACCCGATCGGGGACTCGACGCGAAGGGAACGTGTGTTCTATTCTCGGCGTCAGATCAACGGGAGGTGCCGATGCGCTGGGAAAATCTGACCGACGACGCCGACAACGCCGCCGACGCCGACAACGCCGCCGACGGCGGCGGCGCGGCCACGGGGGGCGCCGCGCCGCAGGCCCTCTTCGGCACGGCGGCCGTCGTCAGCCGCACGTTCGACACCCCCGAGTTCCGCGGCATCACGTTCCACGAGGTGCGGGCGCGCTCGATCGTCAACAGGGTGCCGGGGGCGTCGCGGATGGCCTTCGACTGGACCGTGAACCCGTACAGAGGCTGCAGTCACGCCTGCGTCTACTGCTTCGCCCGCAAGACGCACGGCTATCTGGACCTCGACACCGGCCGCGGCTTCGACTCGCAGATCGTGGTGAAGGTCAACGCCCCGGAGCTGCTGCGCCGCGAGCTGGCGAGCCGCCGGTGGCGCGGCGAGCACATCGCCATGGGCACGAACGTCGACTGCTACCAGCGGGCCGAGGGGCGCTACCGGCTGATGCCCGGCATCCTCGCCGCGCTGCGGGACTTCGCCAACCCGTACTCGATCCTCACCAAGGGCACGCTCATCCTCCGCGACCTGCCGCTGCTCAAGCAGTCGGCCGAGGTCACGCAGGTCGGGGTCGCGGTCTCCGTGGGCTTCCTGGACGAGGAGCTGTGGCGGACCGTCGAGCCGGGGACGCCCGCGCCGCAGCGCCGGCTCGACGTGGTGCGCACGCTCGCGGAGCACGGCATCGGCTGCGGGGTGCTGATGGCGCCGGTGGTCCCGTTCCTCAGCGACTCCCCCGGGCAACTGCGCGCCACGGTGCGGGCGGTGGCGCAGGCGGGGGCCACCTCGGTGACGCCGCTGGTGCTGCATCTGCGGCCGGGCGCGCGGGAGTGGTTCATGGCCTGGCTGGAGCACCATCACCCGCATCTGGTCCGCCGGTACCGCACGATGTACGCGGGCGGGTCGTACGCGCCGAAGTGGTACCAGCGCCAGATCACCCGGCAGGTGCACGAGTACGCGACGGAGCTGGGCATAGGCCCGTCGGCCCCCGGCACCGCGCGCCGCATCGAGCCCGCGGAGGAGCCCGGCGGGCAGCCGGCGGCCCCGCAGAACACGCAGTTGACGCTGCTCTGACGCCGCCGGTCCCGGCGGCACGCCCCGGCCCCGTACCGCCGCGCCCGCGCCCGTGCCGCCCGCGCCGCCCGCGCCCGCGGCCCGCCCCGCCGCGGGGCGCCGCCTCACCGCGACGGGGTGCGCGGGCCGATGCGGGTGATCGCCGCCGTGGCCGCGCGCCATAACTGCGGGAAGCCCAGCGCCTCGGAGAGCGCCGGGATCGCGCGCGGGTCGCCCAGCTCGCCCAGCCCCTCGACGCAGGCCGTGGCGATCGGCCAGTGGTGCTGCGGCTCGCGCACCAGCCGCTGGAGCGTGCTGATCAGCGACGGCGCCGACTCCGGCGCCCGCAGCCGGACCAGCAGCCGGATGGCGTGCAGCGCGTACGCGGTGCGCAGCGGGTTCGTCGCCAGCGCCGCCGCCGCCCGCGCCGTACGCGGGTCGCCGAGCCGGGCCAGCGCGCACGCGGCGCTCTCCGCCCGTACCGGATCGCGGTAGTTGAGCAGCAGCACCAGCGTCTCGAACGCCCGCCGGTCCCCCGCCGTGCCCAGCACGAAGGCCGCCAGCTCCCGGGTCCACAGCGGCTCGCCCGGCAGCTCCAGCACGCGCGCCAGCTCTTCGTGGGCGGTGGTCGTGCCCTGCCGCGCGAGCGCGGTCATGTGCTCGAACCGTGCACGCGCCGGCGGGTCCTCCAGCCTGCCGCGGATGCGTTCGGTGAGCACCAGATACTCCTGGTCCATGCCTCGGCCCCCTGCCCTCGCCGGCACTCAGGGTACGTACCCGGCACCGGTCGGTGACGGGCTCGTCGATCGGGGTTCACTCCATGTGTGCCCCGGCTGCTGGGTACATTCCCTGATTCACCCCCTGGCGCCCATGGTTACTCACGAGTTAAGCTTCGGGGACGAGCAGCACCCCTGCTCGGGCGGTCTGGTGACGCAGCCGCCGAGAGCTGAATCGGTTCGGCAACTGACAGCACGCGCGACGGGCACCCTTGCGCCCGTGGCGAGGACGCCCGGCCCCGGGACAGGGCCGGCCGCGGGCCTCGTCCCCGCGCGCCCGCCGCCGCGCTGTTCCCCGCCGCGGGCCCCCGTGCCCCGGTCCCGCCGCCGTGCGCGCGGCCCGGCCCCTTTACCAGCGTCTTTACCAGCGTTTTCACCCGCGTCACGACTGGAGTCCCGCGATGGACCGCAGCCCTCTCCCCCTGTCCCCCTCGAAACCCTCCCCCGCCGTCTTCCCCACCGTGGCCGTCGTCGGCCTCGGCACGATGGGCACCGGCCTGTGCGAGGTGCTGGCCCGCTCCGGCCGTGAGGTCATCGGCATCGACGTCAGCGAGGCCGCGGCCCGCGCCTGCGTCGGCGCGCTGGAGCGCGGCACGGACCGCGCCGTCGCCCGCGGCCGGCTCGCCGCGGACGACCGCGCCGGTGTCCTGGCCCGGCTGCGGACCTTCCCCGACCTGCGCGCCGCCGCGGAGGCGGACCTGGTCATCGAGGTGGTGCCCGAGTCGTACGAGCTCAAGCAGCAGGTCATCGCGGAGCTGGACCGCGTCGTCCGCCCCGGCACGGTGCTCGCCACCGGCACCAACGCCCTGTCCGTCACCCGCCTCGCCGCCGCCTCCGCCCGCCCCGAGCGCGTCCTCGGCCTGCACTTCTTCACCCCGGTCCAGGCGATGCGGCTGGTGGAGGTGGTCTCCTCCGTGCTCACCGAGCCGCTCGCGGTCCGGCAGGTCACCGCGCTGGTGCAGGAGTTGGGCAAGGAGCCCGTCGCGGTGGGCGACCGGCCCGGTTTCATCGCCGACGGGCTGCTCTTCGGCTATCTCAACCAGGCCGCGGCGATGTATGAGTCGCGGTACGCCACCCGCGAGGACATCGACGCGGCGATGAAGCTCGGCTGCGGGCTGCCGATGGGCCCGCTGGAGCTGCTCGACCTGATCGGCGTCGACACCGCCCGCACGGTGCTGGAGGCCATGTACGCCGCGTCGCGGGACCGGCTGCACGCCCCCGCGCCCGTCCTCGGCCAGTTGACGGCCGCGGGCCTGACCGGCCGCAAGGCGGGCCGCGGCTTCTACGCGTACGACGCCCCCGGCAGCGGCACCGTCGTGCCGGACGCCCCGCCCGGCGCCGCCGCGGGCTCCGGCGTGCCGCCGCGGCCGGTCGAGGAGATCGGGGTCGCCGGCTCCGGCACGATGGCGAGCGGCATCGCGGAGGTCTGCGCCAGGGCGGGGTACGCGGTCACGCTCGCCGCCCGCAGCGCGGAGAAGGCGGCGGCGGCCCGGGCCCGCATCGCCGCGTCGCTGGACCGCTCCGCCGCCAGGGGCCGCCTCAGCCCCGCGGACCGCGACGCCGCGCTGGCCCGGATCTCCCCCGCCGGGTCCCTGGACGCGCTGACCGGCGCCGGTCTGGTCGTGGAGGCCGTGGCCGAGGACCTGGCGGTCAAGCGGCAGTTGTTCGCCGCGCTGGACAAGGTCGCCGCGCCGGGCGCGGTGCTGGCCACCACCACGTCCTCGCTGCCCGTCGTCGCCTGCGCCGCCGCCACCTCGCGCCCCCAGGACGTGATCGGCATGCACTTCTTCAACCCGGCGCAGGTGATGAAGCTCGTCGAGGTGGTGCGCACGGTCCGTACCGCGGACGACGCGCACGCCACCGTCCGCGCGGTCTGCGCCCGGCTGGGCAAGCACGCGGTGGACTGCGGCGACCGGGCCGGCTTCATCGTCAACGCGCTGCTGTTCCCGTATCTGAACAACGCGGTGAAGATGGTCCAGGAGCACTACGCCTCGCCCGACGACATCGATGCGGCGATGAAGCTCGGCGGCGGCTACCCCATGGGCCCCTTCGAACTGCTCGACGTCGTCGGCCTGGATGTCTCGCTTGCCATCGAGCGGGGGCTGCACCGCGAGTTCCGCGACCCCGGCCTCGCCCCCGCCCCGCTGCTGGAGCACCTGGTCGCCGCGGGCTGCCTCGGCCGCAAGACGGGCCGCGGCTTCCGCGAGTACGCCGCCGCCGCGCGCTGAGCCCCGGCCGCCCGCCCCCGGACCGCCGCCTTCCCTTGGAATTGCCCGCGTTCCGGGGGCCACGCATGGAGTACGTTCCTTACATGTCCCAGCCTGCGAAGCCCAGCCGCTCGACCTCCAGCACCCAGCGCCTGAAGATGCGCCGCGACATCGCGGCTGCCGCGATGGAGCTCTTCGCGACCAAGGGCTACGAGGCGACGACAGTGGACGAGATCGCCGCCGCGGCGGGCGTCGCCCGCCGCACCTTCTTCCGCCACTTCCGCTCCAAGGAAGAGGCGATCTTCCCCGACCACGACGACACCCTGGAGCGGGTGAAGGCCGTCCTGGACGCCGCGCCGCCGCACGAGTACCCGCTGGACACCGTCTGCCGCGGCATCCGGGAGGTCATGCGGATGTACGCGGCCCAGCCCGCGGTCTCCGTCGAGCGCTACCGCCTGACCCGGGAGGTGCCGACGCTGCGCGAGCGCGAGATCGCCTCGGTCTCCCGCTACGAGCGGCTGTTCACCCGCTATCTGCTGGGCCACTTCGACGAGGGCGCGCACCAGGACGGCGACGACGGCCCGCTGCTCGCCGAGGTCGCGGCAACGGCCGTGGTCACCGCGCACAACCACGTGCTGCGCCGCTGGCTGCGCGCGGGCGCCGAGGGCGACGTGCAGGGCCAGCTCGACCGCGCCTTCGCGGTGGTACGGGCCCGGTTCACCGGCGCCGGCCAGCCGGCGTTCCTGGGCAGCGCCGAGACAGGCACAGCGGGCACAGCGGGCGCTCCGGCGGTCGTCACGGCCGGCGGCGACGGTGCGGATGTGCTCGTCGCGGTCGCCCGTACGGACGCGCCGCTGAGCCAGGTCATGCGCACCATCGAGAAGGCGCTGAAGACTAGCTGACCTGCGGGTTCACCCCCTCCATAGGCTCCCCGGCCGGGTCCGGCCGGGGAGCCTTCGTGCGCTCATCCGTGCACTGGTGACCACATGTGAGAGAAATTGTTGGCACCGAGTGTCTTGTCGTCTGGCACGCCGTGCCATACGGTACGGGATATCCGGGTGACCGGCGCACGACACCCGAGCGCGCGCCGGCTGTCCCCGCGAGCCCCGGCTCGCGACCCGGCCCACGCCTCGTCACAGGCACCCGGGCGCCACCGCGCCCGTACCGCGCACACCGGCGTCACCGCCGGCGCCGAACCGCAGCACGCACCACAGCTCTCACCCCCGACGTCCCTCAAGCGTCCCCGACACGCTTCGCCGGAGGCAGCACCATGAACGAGATACTCGCCGCGATTCAGGCACCCGACAGCACCGCCGCCGACTTCGCCTCCCTGCCCCTGCCCGAGTCCTACCGGGCCGTGACGGTGCACAAGGACGAGGCGGAGATGTTCGACGGCCTCACCACCCGGCAGAAGGACCCGCGCAAGTCGCTGCACCTGGACGAAGTCCCGGTGCCGGAACTCGGCCCCGGCGAGGCCCTGGTGGCGGTCATGGCCAGCTCCGTGAACTACAACTCGGTGTGGAGCTCGATCTTCGAGCCCCTGTCCACCTTTGCCTTCCTGGAGCGCTACGGCCGCCTCTCCCCCCTCGCCAAGCGCCACGACCTGCCGTACCACGTCATCGGCTCCGACCTCGCCGGCGTCGTCCTGCGCACCGGACCCGGCGTCGTCGCCTGGCGGCCGGGCGACGAGGTGGTGGCGCACTGCCTGTCGGTGGAGCTGGAGAGCGCCGACGGCCACGACGACACGATGCTC
Organism: Streptomyces sp. CNP082; assembly: GCF_059570535.1. Classification (NCBI taxonomy): domain Bacteria; kingdom Bacillati; phylum Actinomycetota; class Actinomycetes; order Kitasatosporales; family Streptomycetaceae; genus Streptomyces; species Streptomyces sp. CNP082. The sequence continues at coordinate 169,396 of NZ_JCANSZ010000007.1, read as the reverse complement.
GACCCCGAGCAGCGCATCTGGGGCTTCGAGACCAACTTCGGCGGCCTCGCGGAGCTCGCACTGGTGAAGTCCAACCAGCTCATGCCCAAGGCGGCCCACCTGACCTGGGAGGAGGCCGCCTCTCCCGGACTGGTCAACTCCACCGCGTACCGCCAGCTCGTCTCCAGGAACGGCGCCGCGATGAAGCAGGGCGACAACGTGCTCATCTGGGGCGCGAGCGGCGGACTCGGCTCGTACGCCACGCAGTTCGCACTCGCCGGCGGCGCCACGCCCATCTGCGTGGTCTCCAGCCCCGAGAAGGCGGAGATCTGCCGCCGGATGGGCGCCGGGGCCATCATCGACCGCCGCGGCGAGGACTACCGCTTCTGGCGCGACGAGCACCAGCAGGACCCGCGCGAGTGGAAGCGCTTCGGCGCGCGCATCCGCGAGCTGACCGGCGGCGAGGACGTCGACATCGTCTTCGAGCACCCCGGCCGGGAGACCTTCGGCGCCTCCGTCTACGTCACCCGCCGCGGCGGCACCATCGTCACCTGCGCCTCCACCTCCGGTTTCGTACACGAGTACGACAACCGCTACCTGTGGATGTCGCTGAAGCGCATCGTCGGCTCGCACTTCGCCAACTACCGCGAGGCATGGGAGGCGAATCGCCTTGTCGACAAGGGCCGGATCCACCCCACCCTGTCGAAGACCTACCCGCTGGCCCGGACCGGCCAGGCGGCGTACGACGTCCACCGCAACCTGCACCAGGGCAAGGTCGGCGTGCTCTGCCTCGCCCCGGCCGAGGGCCTGGGCGTACGCGACGAGGAGAAGCGCGCCGCGCACATCGACGCGATCCGGCTCTTCCGCAGCGACCCCGCGCCCGAACCGCCGCCGGCCGCGGAGCACGGCCGCCGCGGCAGGCACCAGCGGGCCGTCGCGCACGCGGGGAACGCGTGATGGCGGTCAAGGACCGGCCCTGGCTGATGCGCACCTACGCCGGCCACTCCACCGCCGAGGCGTCCAACGAGCTGTACCGGCGCAATCTGGCCAAGGGCCAGACCGGGCTTTCGGTCGCCTTCGACCTGCCCACCCAGACCGGCTACGACCCCGACCACGTGCTCGCGCGCGGCGAGGTCGGCCGCGTCGGGGTGCCCGTTTCGCACCTGGGCGACATGCGCCGCCTCTTCGCGGGCATCCCGCTGGAGCGGACGAACACGTCCATGACCATCAACGCCACCGCGATGTGGCTGCTGGCGCTCTACCAGGTGGTCGCCGAGGAGCAGGGCCTGGACGACGCGGGGATCGCGCGGCTCGCGGGCACCACGCAGAACGACATCGTCAAGGAGTACCTCTCCCGCGGCACGTACGTCTTCCCGCCCGGGCCCTCGCTGCGGCTGACCACCGACACCATCGCGTACACCGTCGGCAGGATGCCGAAGTGGAACCCCGTCAACATCTGCAGCTACCACCTGCAGGAGGCGGGCGCGACGCCGGTGCAGGAGATCGCGTACGCGATGGCCACCGCGACCGCCGTCCTGGACGCGGTCCGCGACTCCGGCCAGGTGCCGGCGGAGCGGATGGGCGATGTCGTCGGCCGGATCTCCTTCTTCGTCAACGCCGGGGTCCGGTTCGTCGAGGAGATGTGCAAGATGCGGGCGTTCAGCCGCGTCTGGGACACCCTCACCCGCGAGCGCTACGGCATCGAGGACCCCCGGCAGCGCCGCTTCCGCTATGGCGTGCAGGTCAACTCCCTCGGCCTGACCGAGGCGCAGCCGGAGAACAACGTGCAGCGCATCGTGCTGGAGATGCTGGCCGTGACGCTGTCGAAGGACGCCCGCGCCCGCGCCGTGCAACTGCCCGCCTGGAACGAGGCGCTGGGCCTGCCGCGCCCGTGGGACCAGCAGTGGAGCCTGCGCATCCAGCAGGTGCTGGCGTACGAGAGCGACCTGCTGGAGCACCCCGACCTCTTCGACGGCAGCCACGTGGTGGAGGCGCGGGTGGCCGAGCTGGTCGAGGGGGCGACCGCCGAGATGGCGCACATCGAGCAGTTGGGCGGCGCCGTCGCGGCCGTGGCGTCCGGCTACCTCAAGGCGCAGCTCGTGGCCTCGCACGCCGAGCGGCGGGCCCGGATCGAGTCGGGCGAGGAGAAGATCGTCGGCGTCAACTGCCATACGGAGACGGAGCCCAGCCCGCTCACCGCGGACGTCGACACCGCCGTCATGACCGTCGATGCGGACGTGGAGGCGCGCGTCGTCGCCGCGATGCACGAGTGGCGCCTGTCCCGCGACGAGCCGCGCGCGCAGCGGGCGCTGTCGGCGCTGAAGGCCGCAGCGGCCGGCACGGCCAACCTCATGCCCGCGTCGCTGGAGTGCGCCCGCGCCGGCGTCACCACCGGCGAGTGGGCCTGGGCGCTGCGCGACGTCTTCGGCGAGTTCCGCGCCCCCACGGGCGTCGGCGGCGCGCCCGTCGCCGTCCCGGCGGACACGGACGGCAGAACGGACGGCAGAACAGCGGGCGAAACGGGTACCGCAGCCGCGCTCACCGCCGTACGGGACCGGGCCGCGCGCACCGCCGCGGAGCTGGGCAGCGGCCGGCTGCGGCTGCTCGTCGGCAAGCCGGGCCTCGACGGGCACAGCAACGGCGCCGAGCAGATCGCCGTACGCGCCCGGGACGCCGGCTTCGAGGTCGTCTACCAGGGCATCCGGCTGACACCCGAGCAGATCGCCACCGCCGCGGTCGCCGAGGACGTGCACTGCGTCGGCCTGTCCATCCTCTCCGGCGCACACGCCGAACTCGTCCCCGACGTGCTGGACCGGCTGCGCCGCGCCGGCGCCGGCGACGTGCCCGTCGTCGTCGGCGGCATCATCCCCGCGGCGGACGCCGAGGCGCTGCGCGCCGCCGGGGTGGCGGCCGTGTTCACCCCGAAGGACTTCGGAATCACGCAGATCATCGGCCGTATCGTCGAGGAGATCCGGCTCGCGAACAAGCTCGACCCCCGGGAGACCCCTGCATGACCGCCGCCCGGCAGCAGCGGCGACAGCGTGTCCGCCGCGCTGTACCGGCGGCAGAACCGAACGCGCTCCGCGCAGCGGGGCTCGCGAACAAGCCCGACCCCCAGGAGGCCACCGCATGACCCCCGCCCACCACCCGACCGACCGCCTGCGCCCGCGGCGTTCCTGTCTCGCCGTCCCGGGATCCAACCCTCGGTTCCTGGAGAAGGCGCAGGGGCTGCCGGCCGACCAGGTGTTCCTGGACCTGGAGGACGCCTGCGCGCCGCTGGCGAAGCCGGACGCGCGGCACACCATCGTGAAGTTCCTCAACGAGGGCGACTGGAGCGGCAAGACCCGGGCGGTACGGGTCAACGACTGGACGACGCACTGGACATACCGGGACGTCGTCACGGTCGTCGAGGGCGCGGGGCAGAACCTGGACTGCATCATGCTGCCGAAGGTCCAGGACGCCGGCCAGATCACCGCCCTGGACCTGCTGCTCACCCAGATCGAGAAGACGATGGGCTTCGAGGCCGGCCGGATCGGCATCGAGGCGCAGATCGAGAACGCCAAGGGGCTGGTGAACGTCGACGACATCGCCGCCGCCTCGCCGCGGCTGGAGACGATCGTCTTCGGGCCCGCCGACTTCATGGCGTCGATCAACATGAAGTCCCTGGTCGTCGGCGAGCAGCCGCCCGGTTACCCCGCCGACGCGTACCACTACATCCTCATGCGGATCCTGATGGCCGCCCGCAGCCACGGCCTCCAGGCGATCGACGGCCCGTACCTGCAGATCCGCAACGTCGACGGCTTCCGCGAGGTCGCCGGCCGCGCCGCCGCCCTCGGCTTCGACGGCAAGTGGGTGCTGCACCCGGGCCAGGTGGAGGCGGCCAACGAGGTCTTCTCGCCGTCCCAGGAGGACTACGACCACGCCGAGCTGATCCTGGACGCGTACGAGTACTTCACCTCCGAGGAGGGCGGCAGAAAGGGCTCGGCGATGCTCGGCGACGAGATGATCGACGAGGCGAGCCGCAAGATGGCCCTGGTCGTCTCGGGCAAGGGCCGCGCCGCCGGCCTGACCCGCACCACCTCCTTCACCCCGCCGGAGGGCTGACATGCAGTTCGGACGCACCTACGAGGAGTTCGAGCCGGGCGCGGTGTACAAGCACTGGCCGGGCAAGACCGTCACCGAGTACGACGACCATCTCTTCTGCCTGCTGACCATGAACCACCACCCGCTGCACCTCGACGCGCACTACGCCGGTGAGACCACCGACTTCGGCCGCAACGTCGTCGTCGGCAACTACGTGTACTCCCTGCTGCTCGGCATGTCCGTGCCGGACGTCTCCGGCAAGGCCATCGCCAACCTGGAGGTGGAGTCGCTGAAGCACGTGGCGCCCACCTTCCACGGGGACACGGTCTACGGCGAGACGACCGTCCTGGACAAGTGGCCGTCGAAGTCGAAGGACGACCGCGGCATCGTGTACGTCGAGACCCGCGGCCACAAGCAGGACGGCACCCTGGTCTGCGTCTTCCGGCGCAAGGTGATGGTGCCCACGGCGGCGTACGTGAAAGAGCGCGGCGGCGAGCAGCCGGGCCGCCCCGAACCCGTCGAGCCGGGCGAGCGCGGCGGGGAGCGGTGATGGGGCGGCTGGCGCAGACGGAGGGGCTGACGGAGGTCCAGCGCGAGATCGTCGCCACGGTCCGCGACTTCACCGACAAGGAGATCCTGCCGGTGGCCACCGAGCTGGAGCACCGGGACGAGTATCCCGCACAGATCGTCGAGGGCCTGAAGGACCTGGGTGTTTTCAGCCTCATGATCCCGGAGGAGTACGGCGGGCTCGGCGAGTCACTGCTCACGTACGCGCTGTGCGTGGAGGAGATCGCCCGCGGCTGGATGAGCGTGTCGGGGATCATCAACACGCACTTCATCGTGGCGTACATGATCAAGCAGCACGGCACCCGGGAGCAGCGGGAGCACTTCCTGCCCCGGATGGCCGCCGGCGAGGTGCGCGGCGCGTTCTCGATGTCGGAGCCGGGGCTCGGCTCGGACGTGGCGGCGATCACGTCCAAGGGCGTACGGGATGCGGACAGCGGCGACTACCTGCTCACCGGCCAGAAGATGTGGCTGACCAACGGCGGCACGTCGTCGCTGGTCGCGGTGCTCTGCCGGACGGACGAGGGCCACGGGCCTGATGCGCCCGCGCACCGGTCGATGACGACGTTCCTGGTGGAGAAGGAGCCGGGGTTCGGCACGGTGAAGCCGGGGCTGACCATCCCCGGCAAGATCGACAAGATGGGCTACAAGGGCGTCGACACCACCGAGTTGATCATGGACGGGCTGCGCGTCCCGGCCGGCCGGGTGCTCGGCGGCCCCGAGGGGGCCGGCCGGGGTTTCTACCAGATGATGGACGGGGTCGAGGTGGGCCGGGTGAACGTCGCCGCGCGCGGCTGCGGCGTCGCCCAGCGCGCCTTCGAACTCGGCGTCGGCTACGCCCAGCAGCGGCGGACCTTCGGCCGCCAGATCGCCCGCCACCAGGCAATCCAGTTCAAACTGGCCGAGATGGCTACCAAGGTCGAGGCCGCCCATGCGATGATGGTGCGAGCGGCACGCAAAAAGGACACCGGAGAACGTAACGACCTGGAGGCGGGGATGGCCAAATATCTCGCCTCGGAGTACTGCAAGGAAGTCGTGGAAGACGCGTTCCGCATCCACGGCGGCTACGGCTTCTCCAAGGAGTACGAGATCGAACGCCTCTACCGGGAGGCGCCGATGCTTCTCATTGGTGAAGGAACCGCCGAGATCCAGAAAATGATCATTGGACGGCGACTGCTGGAGGAGTACGGGTCCCAGGGCTGACGGACTGCTTCAGGGGGAGGCGGCAGGGGTGGCGTGGCAACCGGGCACTTCGGTCCCCGCGGGCGAAAGCTCGCTTCGGCTTGCCGAGTTGCCGGTGCCAACCGATAGCATCCCCGACAAGCCGCCGTCCCCCCATCGCCGCGGCCCCCTCCCGCTACGAAGGTCAAACATGCCCCACAGCCCAGATAACGTTCCGCGCCGCCGGATCCGCCTGGCGCGCGGCGCATCGCCGTGGCTCCTGCCGACCTTGGCCACCGCCGCCCTCAGCATCGCCCGCGCCCGCCGCTCCGGACGCCGGCCCCACAAGCTGGCCGCCGTGCCCCCCGCCGCGCTGGCGGCGGGCATGCTGTGGTTCTTCCGCGACCCCGACCGCGAGATCACCGCGGCCCGGGTCATCTCCCCCGCCGACGGCGTGGTGCAGAGCATCACGCCGTGGCCCGACGGCCGCACCCGGGTCGCGGTCTTCATGAGCCCGCTGAACGTGCACGTGAACCGCGCGCCGCTGGCGGGCACCGTCAGCTCCGTCGAGCACGTGCCCGGCAGCTACGTCCCCGCGTTCAACAAGGAGAGCGACAACAACGAGCGCGTGGTGTGGCATCTGGACACCGAGCTCGGCGACGTCGAGATGGTCCAGATCGCCGGCGCGGTCGCCCGCCGCATCGTGCCGTACGTGACGCGCGGCACCAAGGTCGAGCAGGGCGAGCGCATCGGGCTGATCCGCTTCGGCTCCCGCGTCGACGTGTACCTGCCGCAGGGCATCGCGCCCGGCGTGGACGTCGGCCAGGCCACCACGGCGGGGGTGACGCGCCTTGACCGTGATTGATCCGGAGACGAAGGCCGGCTGGGTCCCCGAGGTCGACGAGGACGACGACGACATGCCGCTGTCGACGCGGCTGTCGATCGCCGACACCCTCACGCTGGCGAACGCGACCTGCGGTTTCCTCGCCGTCTACTTCACCACCACCGGCGTGCTGGTCCCGCACCTGATGGGCGAGGACGCCGGCGGCATCGCCCGGCACAGCGCCGCCACCGCCGTGATCCTGATGCTGCTCGCCTCGGTCTTCGACCTCTTCGACGGCCTGGTGGCGCGCAAGCTGCGCAGCTCCGCGATGGGCGCGGAGCTGGACAACCTCTCCGACCTGATCAGCTTCGGGCTGGCGCCCGCGTACTTCGTGCTGGTCTACGGCATGGTCGCCGACGACGCGCACCAGCGGGTCTCCACGGTGGCCGCGGTCGCGGTGGTCCTGGCGGTGGTGCTGCGGCTAGCCCGGTTCTCCTGCGTGACCGTGCGGGACGGCGTCTTCCAGGGCATGCCGAGCCCCTTCGGGGCGCTGACGGTGATCTCGGTGATGCTGCTGGAGCTGCCGTTCGTGCCGACGCTGCTGGCGATCATCGGGGTGGCCTGGCTGATGGTGAGCCGGGTGGAGTACCCCAAGCCGCGCGGCCGGCTCGCGGTGGCCACCCTCGTGTGGATCTTCGTCAGCATGACCTGCCTGGGCGCGTGGGCCTTCGACGCGCCGAACGGTCAGCTGCTGCTCCAGACGGGCTGCGCGCTGCAGATAGTGACGGCCGCCACGATCCCGCTCTTCGCCACCGCCCGCCGGGTGAACACCTTCCGCGTCGGCCGCCGCGAGGCGCGGGCCGCCGCGCAGGGCTGAGCCGGGCCCGCCGCGGGCCGCGGGGCCCGTAGCGGACGAGAACGACCGCCGGGAACGGACCGCACCGTCGCGTCCGGGGGACGGCCCCCGGACGCGACGGCTTTTCCGGCCTGCCCGCCCTGGATCGGGGTCGGAGTCACGGACCCGTCGCCCTGGCAAGGGATCGGCTCAGGTGCAGCCGCGTCCGGTGACTGTCACCGGCATAGCGGCCATCCCGAAGTGACATGTCCAGGAGCCGGTCGGGAACGCGATAACGAAGGCCCCTTGGACGATGCCCTGCTCCGGGGCGCCGTTCAACGCCTGGCAGCGAACGCCAGCGGCCACCGCGAGCCCCCCGGCGCCATCCTCGCACTCGTAGGCAGGCAACACGGGTGGCTGGGCCGCCACCGGGCCAGCGCCCAAGGCCGCCACTGCGGCGGCGACGCCGACCACCAGACCTCGTGCCCCCCCCGAACGGGCCGCCGCTTGTGCCGTCTTCATAGCCCTCCACTCCTGAACGCGTATGCCGGAAGCCGTCGAAACCGAAGGCGACAGGCACATTCCTGTGGGAGAACCAGCGCCTCAAACCGCCTTCGCTAAGAGCAGACTGGCCTCGCCCGATCGCCCGTGACAGGGCGCGAAAGCGGAGCGAAGGAGCTTGCGCCGGTGCACACGGTGCTCGTCGCAAACGCCGCACGGTACCCGCGGAGCCGGCGGCACTGCTGTACCGCGCGGCGGCCCGGACGTACGTGACGGGCTTGGCACACCGGGGTCCGGGGCGGAGTCCCGTGCGGGGTTGGGGGCGGAGCCCCGGGGGTGCAGGGGCGGAGCCCAGGCGGGTCCGGGGCGCAGCCCCGCGGGGTCCGGGGCGCAGCCCAGGCGGGGGCCGGGGGCGGAGCCCCCCCGGCGGGTCTCGGGGCGCAGCCCCGAGTTTCGGGAAGGGGCGGGGACGGGGACAACCCCCACCCCTCACACGTAGTCGCGGGCCACGGCCTCCGCCACCGACTCCAGCAGCGGGCCCGCGTTCCGCATCGACCGCCCCACGTCCGGCTCCAGCGCCGACAGCGCATACGCCCGCTCGATCCCCGCGGCCCGCAGCGCCGCCTCGTCGATCGACAGCCCGCCGCACACCGCCACCACCCGCTTCCCCGCCGCCCGGGCCGCCGCCGCCACCCCCGCGGGGGCCTTGCCGTGCAGCGTCTGCCGGTCCAGCGAGCCCTCCCCCGTGATCACGAGGTCCACCCGCGCCACCGCCGCCTCGAAGCCGAGGACGTCGAGCAGCACCTCGATCCCGGGCCGGAAGACCGCGCCGAGGCCGACGAGCGCCCCGTAGCCGATGCCGCCCGCCGCACCCGCACCCGGCTGCCGCGCCAGCTCCGCCGCCCGCGGGCCCACGGCCTTCTCCAGCACCTCCGCGTACCGCTCCAGGGCGGCGTCCAGCGCGGCGACGTCCGCCGCGCTCGCGCCCTTCTGCGGCCCGTAGACCGCCGGCGCGCCCGTCGGCCCCGTCAGCGGGTTGTCGACGTCGCTGGCGAGGATCAGTTCCACGGTGGCGAACCGCGGGTCGATGCCGCTCAGGTCCGCCCGCGCCAGCCCCGCCAGCGGCCCGCCGCCGGGCCCGGCCGGCGCCCCGTCGGCGTCGAGGAAGACCGCGCCCAGCGCCGCGAGCATGCCCGCGCCGCCGTCGGTGGTCGCGCTGCCGCCGACGCCGAAGACGATGGTCCGGGCCCCGGCGTCGAGCGCCGCGCGCAGGAGTTCGCCGCTGCCGTACGTGGTGGCGGTGCGCGGCGCGAAGTGGCCTGCGGGCAGCAGTTGCAGCCCGGAGGCTTCGGCCATCTCGACGACGGCGGTGCCCTCACGCAGCGCGTACGCCGCGGTGACGGGGTCGCCGAGCGGCCCGGTGACCCGCGCTTCGCGGCGTTCGAAGCCCGCGGCCAGCGCCGCGGCCACGGTGCCGTCGCCGCCGTCCGCGACGGGCAGCGCTTCGACGGCGAGGTCCGGCGCGACGTTGCGCAGGCCGGCGGTCACCCGCTCGGCGACCTGTGCCGCGGTGAGGGAGCCCTTGAACTTGTCGGCCGCGATCAGCACCCGGGTCACTGCTGGCTGCGTCACTTCTCGCCCCTCGCTCTGGTCCTGGTCACGCCGGTGCGACCCTATCCGGACGCCCGCCCCCGTGCCCACCTGCGTACGTCACCACGGCGGGAGGCCCGGGGGCGGCGCGTCCGCCGCTCCCGGGCCCGTACGGCGCGGCAGGCGCTCAGCCCTCCCCCTGCTCCAGCGCCAGGAGCTGCTTCTTGCGCTCGATCCCGCCGCCGTAGCCGGTGAGGCTGCCGTTGGCGCCGACGACGCGGTGGCAGGGGACGATGATCCCGACCGGGTTGCGCCCGTTGGCCATGCCGACGGCGCGGGAGGCGGCGGGGTTGCCGACGCGCTCGGCGAGTTCGCCGTAGGAGATCGTCTCGCCGTACGGGATCTGCCGCAGTTGCTCCCACACGCGCTGCTGGAACGGCGTGCCGGCCAGCCGCAGCGGCACGTCGAAGTCGGTGCGTTCGCCCGCGAAGTACGCGGTGAGCTGCGCGCTCGCCGCCGCGAACGGCGGTTCTGCGGGGTCGGCGGGGGTGCCGAAGGTCTCGTCGGCGGGGCGGTGGCGCTGGTCGGTCATGTAGAGCCCGGCGAGGTCGTCGTCCTCGGCGACGAGGGTGAGGGGGCCTACGGGGCTGTCGATGGTGGTGTGCGTTCGCATGTCCTTCACTCCGTGGGCATCAGGTTGATCGGGTGGTCGCCGGCGGGCGGCGCCGCCCAGAGGTACTGCACGGCGTACGCCCGCCAGGGCCGCCAGGCGGCCGAGTGGCGGATGAGGGCCGCGGGGCTGCCGGGCAGGCCGAGTCCGGCGGCGGCCTTGCGGACGCCGAGGTCGGTGGCCGGGAAGGCGTCGGGGTCGCCGAGGGCGCGCATGGCGACGACCTCGACGGTCCAGGGCCCGATGCCGGGCAGCTCGGCGAGCCGCCGGCGGGCTTCCTGCCAGTCGCTGCCGCCGCCGAGGTCGAGGCCGCCGTCGGCGAGTGCGGCGACGAGCGCGGCCAGGGTGGTGCGCCGGCTGCGCGGCATGGCCAGGGTGGCGGGGTCGAGCGCGGCGAGGGCGCCGGGTTCGGGGAAGAGGTGGGTGAGTCCGCCTTCTGCGTCCTCGATCTCGGTGCCGTACGCGGTGACCAGCCGGCCGGCGTGGGTGCGGGCGGCGGCGGTGGAGACCTGCTGGCCGAGGACGGCCCGTACGGCGAACTCGGCGCCGTCCGTGGTGCGCGGCACCCGCCGCCCGGGCGCCTTGGCGATCAGCTCGGCGAGCTGGGGGTCGCGGGCCAGTTGCCCGTCCACGGCGACGGGGTCGGCGTCGAGGTCGAGCAGCCGGCGGCAGCGGCTGATGGCGATGGCCAGGTCCCGCTGATCGGTGAGGGCGAGCCGGGCCGTGACGTGCTCAGGGCCGGGGGTGAGCGCGGCGATGCCGTGCCCGCAGGGGAGCCGCAGCGTGCGCCGGTACGCACCGCCGCGCCACTCCTCGACACCGGGTACGGCGGTGGCGACGAGGTGGCCGAAGAGGTTGTCGGGGGTGAGCGGCTGCCGGTAGGGCAGCCGGAGGGTGAGGACGCCGGGGTGGGTGCTGCCGGTCCTGTCCGTGCCGGCGCGGCTGCGGGCGGCGCGGCGGCGCAGCTCGGTGGGGGCGAGGGCGAAGACCTCCTGGACGGTGTCGTTGAAGGTGCGGATGGAGGAGAAGCCGGCAGCGAAGGCGATGTCGCCCATGGGCAGCGGTGAGGTCTCGATGAGGACGCGCGCGGTCTGGGCGCGCTGGGCGCGGGCGAGCGCGAGCGGGCCGGCGCCGAGTTCGGCGCGGAGCTGGCGTTCGACCTGCCGGGTGCTGTAGCCGAGCCGGGCGGCGAGTCCGGCGACGCCGTCGCGGTCGACGACGCCGTCGGCGATGAGCCGCATGGCGCGGGCGGTGAGGTCGGCCCGGTGGTTCCACTCCGGGGAGCCGGGGCTGGTGTCGGGGCGGCACCGCTTGCAGGCGCGGAAGCCGGCCTGCTGGGCGGCGGCGGCGCTGGGGTAGAAGCGCATGTTCTGCGGCTTGGGCGGCACGACCGGGCAGCTTGGCCGGCAGTAGATGCCGGTGGTCAGCACCCCGGTGAAGAACCAGCCGTCGAAGCGGGCGTCCTTGGACTGGACGGCCCGTACGCAGCGCTCCGTGTCGGTGAACATGACTCAAGACTCGGGCACCGCGGGGGCCGAAAGCTAGCGAGAATCCGACATGAGCCTCGGGGGGTGCGCCGCCCGCGGCCCGCTCCCGGGCCCGGCGCCAGCGGGGCCGGGTCAGCGGGGCCGGGTCAGCGGGACCGCGTCAGGGTCCGGAAGACCGCGCGGGCCGCGTTGTGGCCGCCCATCCCGTGCACCCCGGGCCCGGGGTAGGTGGACGAGGAGCACAGGAAGACGCGCGGGTGGACCGTGGCCCACGGCACCCGGGCGAGCCGGGGCCGCAGGAGGGTCTGCATGCCGGAGAACGCGCCGGCGGCGATGTCGCCGCCGACGTAGTTGGCGTTGCGCGCGGCCAGTTGGGGCGGTCCGGCGGTGGCGCGGGCCAGCACGAGGTCGCGGAAGCCGGGCGCGAAGCGCTCCAGTTGCCGTTCGATGGCGTCGGTGGCGTCGCCGTCCCAGCTGTTGGGGACGTGGCCGTAGACCCAGAAGGTGTGCTTGCCCTCGGGCGCGCGGGTGTGGTCGGCGATGGTGGGCTGGCAGGTGATGAGGAACGGCACGGTGGGTGGCACGCCGTGCACGGCGGCGTCGAGGGCCGCGCCGATCTCGCCCTCGGTGGGCCCGATGTGCACGGTCGTGGCGCGCCGCGCCTCCTCGGAGGTCCACGGCATGGGCCCGTCCAGGGCGTAGTCGATCTTGAAGACGGAGGGGCCGTAGCGGAAGCCGTCGTACGCGCCGCCGAGGCCGGCGATGCGGGCCAGCGCGGTCGGCGTCGTGTCGAAGACGTATGCGCGCGCCGGCGGCAGCTCGTCCAGCCGCTTGACCTCGACCCCGGTGTGGATCTGGCCGCCCAGCTCGCGCAGGTACGCCGCGAGCGCGTCGGAGATGGCCTGCGAGCCGCCGCGGGCCACCGGCCAGCCGACGGCGTGGCCGGCGAGCGCGAAGGTCAGCGCCATGGCCGCGGTGATCGGCGTGTGCAGCGGCGCGATGGCGTGCGCGGCGAGGCCGGCGATCATGCCGCGGGCGTGCTCGCCGTGGAAGCGGCGGTTCAGCAGCGACGCGGGCATGGCGAGCTGCCCGAGCCGCAGCAGGGTGACGGGGTCGCGGGGCACGGAGCGCAGCGAGGCGGTGAAGAAGTCCCAGGACAGCGTCTCCCACTTGCCGAGGAACGGCTCGACCAGCCGCCGGTAGACGCCGGCGTCGCGGCTGCCGAGCGAGCGGGCCGTCTCGCTCACGGAGCGGGAGAGCACGGCCGCGGAGCCGTCGGGGAACGGGTGCGCCATGGGCAGTTCGCTGTGCACCCACGCCAAGCCGTGGTCGGCCAGCGGGAGTTCGCTGAAGACCGGGGAGCCGATGCCGAAGGGGTGGGCGGCCGAGCAGGGGTCGTGCCGGAAGCCCGGCAGGGTCAGCTCGGCGGTGCTCGCGCCGCCGCCGATGGTGTCGCGGGCCTCGAAGACCTCGACCGTGAAACCGCGGCGGGCGAGTTCGACGGCGGCGGTCAGCCCGTTGGGCCCCGCGCCTACGACCACCACGTCGACCAGCGTCGTCATCCGCCTCGCCACTCCCGTCGTCGCTGACTGCGGCCAGGGCCCTGTAGAGGACATCCGGGGCCGGGCACCGGCCGGGCCTCCTCCCGCGGAAGCCTAGGGCGCCGCCCCGGGTGCGCCGCGGTCCGGTCCGGCCAGCAGGGCAAGGATATGACGTGCCGTCCCGGCGTCCCGCGCCGCGGTGAACGGAAGGGCGTTGCCGCCGGCCACGCGGAACGCCTCCCCCGCGACCGTACCGCTGGCGCCGCCCGCCTCGGTGACGAGCAGCAGGCCCGCGGCGTGGTCCCAGGGCAGCTCCCAGGAGAACGCGACGGCGTCGATCTCGCCGCAGGCGACGGCCAGATAGGCGTGGCCGGCGGAGCCGCAGGGCCGGGCCCGTACCCCGGGCACGTCGAGACGGGCCAGGGCGCGCTTTTCGGCGTCGGTGGTGAAGTCGTGGTGGGAGACGGAGACCAGCAGCTCGTGCCCGGGCTCGGGCGCACCGCTGTGCAGCTCCCCGCCGCCGGCGAGGTGCGCGCCGCCGCCGCGGCGGGCGACGGCCATGACGTCCTTGGCCGGCAGGTACGTCCAGGAGGCGAGCACCTCGCCGCGGTGCGCGAGGGCGACCAGCATGCAGAAGCCGGGCTCGCCGCGGACGAACTGCCCGGTGCCGTCCACGGGGTCCACGATCCACACGGGCGCGTCCCCGCGCAGCGCGCCGAGCCGCCCGGGGTCGGCGTGCGTGCCCTCCTCGCCGACGAGCACGGACCCGGGCAGCAGCGCGGTCAGCGCGCGCTCCAGGTGCAGCTCCGCGGCCTGGTCGGCGACGGTGACGAGGTCGTGGGGGCCGTCCTTCTGCATGATCTCGTCCGCGCCGAGCTGGCGGAAGCGGGGCATGACCTCTTCGGCCGCCGCCTTGCGCAGGGCGTCCTCGACCCGGTCGAGGGCGTCGGCGGACACCACGAAGTCTTCGATCATATGTCCATCGAACCATGCGGCGACCCCGGACCGGGAATGCGGAGAGGATGCACCATTCTGCGGATTCCGGAAGAATCTGCCCCCGAACGGTCGAAGGCTGGTCCGGTTGCCGTCGGCGTGGCCGTCAGGCAGCACCTACTGGCGGGAGAGTCCGGCTGGATCGATGTCGACCGGGAACGGGTCGTTCAGGTGTGTGGTCGCGCCCGCGAGCGCGGTCGTCCGCTCCACGTACCGGCCGCCTTCCAGCTCGTAGACGACGAGCATGGGCGCCGGGTCGAACTCAAGTCGCCAGAAGTGCGGGATGGCGGCCTCGGCGTAGAGCATGGGCTTGAACTTGCGGTCCATGGTGCGGTTGCCGGGAGAGACAAGCTCGGCCACAAGCTGCACACCGTCGGCATCGACGCTGACGCCGTCATCGGCGGTCGCGCCGGCGTCGGTCACTACGAGGTCAGGGACGACGAGACCGGAGGGTAGTACGACGTTGATGGTTTCCAGTACCTCGACCGGCGCCTTGGCAGCCGTGGCCGCCGCATGGAGGATCATAGCGAGCCGGAGCGAAGCCCGCTGGTGGCGGATGCCGGGTGCGGGGGACATGACGAGGGACTCCCCGAGCAGTTCGTAGCGCATGGTGCGGTCTTCGGGCAGGGCAAGGACGTCGGCGACGGTCCAGGGCCCCGTGTGGTCGCTGGCAACGCTCATGTCCCTTCACCTCCTCGCCCGCTCGGCAGCCGTGGGTGCCGGCAGGCGGTACACGCCCAGCATACGGGCGCACTCACCTGCTGACGCGGGCTTTCGCCGCCACGAGTGAGACTCCGAACACGCGACCAACCAGAGGAGGCATGATTCTCACCGGGATGAAGGAGGCCGGGTACGACTTCCCGGGCGACGACTACTGTGAGAACCGTTTTAGCCGGTTCCGCGACTGCCAGGAGGTCTCGTGCCCCGTACGACCAGCGACGTGCAGGCATTCGAAGCCCGCGCAAGCGACGCCGACCTCGACGAGCTGCGGGCACGACTGGCCGCGGCGCGGCTGCCGGAGGCCGAGACGGTCTACGGCGCCGCGGCAGGGCCGCGCCGCTGGGAGCAGGGCGTTCCGCTCGCCGACCTCGTCGATGTCGTGGACTACTGGCGCACCGGGTACGACTGGCGGCCGTTCGAAGAGCGCCTGGACCGGATCGGCCAGTTCCGTACGACCATCGACGGTCTGGGAATCCACTTCCTGCACCGCCGGTCCGCGCGCACGGACGCCACCCCCCTGATCATGACGCACGGCTGGCCGGACAGCGTCGTCCGGTTCATCGACGTCATCGAGGAGCTGGCGGACCCGGAGGACCCGGACGCGCCGGCGTTCCACGTCGTTGCTCCCTCGCTGCCGGGCTTCGGCTACAGCGACAGGCCGGCCACCACCGGGTGGGGAACCGAGAAGATCGCGGCGGCCTGGGTGGAGCTGATGGGACGGCTCGGCTACGACGAGTTCGCGGCCCACGGCGGCGACTGGGGAGGCAACATCACCACCGTCCTCGGCGGCAGGTTCCCGGCACACGTCCTCGGCATCCACACGACGTTCGCGGAGGGACCGCCCGGGCTGACGACGGACGGGCTGACGGCGGTCGAGCGCCGGTGGGCCGAGGAGACCCGCGACTTCTGGCGCAACCGCGCGGCGTACGCGAAGCAGCAGGCGACCCGGCCGCAGACTATCGGCTACTCGCTCGTCGACTCACCGGTCGGGCTGCTCGCCTGGATCCTCGACAAGTTCGCCGAGTGGTCGGACACCGAGGACAGCCCGTTCGAGACGATCTCCAGGGACCGCATCCTCGACGACGTCACCCTGTACTGGCTGACGCGGACCGGCGCGTCGGCGGCCCGCATCTACTACGAGAGCCACAACGCGCTGGACCCCGCACTCCGCGTCGACGTGCCGTCAGCGATCACCGGATACCCCCACGACGTCGAGAAGTGCCCGCGCCCCTGGGCGCAGGAGCGGTACCGGCAGATCGTCCGGTGGCAGGTGGCCGACCGCGGGGGGCACTTCCCGGCGCTGGAGGTTCCCGAGTACTTCGTCAGGGATACGCAGGAGGGCCTGGCGGCCGTGCTGGCCGCCCACCGGTGAACACGGCGGAGCGCCGGCGCCCGGCCATCACCTGACCGGGCCCGGCGCCCCGCCAAAATCCACCGGCCTCGGAAGAAAACGGCGCTGCCCCCGAACCGCCAGACCCGAAGCGTGACTCGAAGGCGATCGTGGCCCCTCCCGGGGCGGTTGGGTGCGCGCCGGTAGGCAAAAGTCGGGCTGCATGGGCGATTTGGCCCGGTTTTGGGGGTGGGTTACCGCGAGTTTGCCACGGCAGTGTTCATCGAGGTGGTTCGGATGGCGGTCGGCGCGCTTGAGGGGGTGCGGGTGCGCGTAGAGGAGCGAAACTCGGGTCCAGTGGGCGATTTGTTCGCGTTTGGCCTGAGGGTTACCCGGAGTTTGCCCCCGTGGCGTCCACCTCTGCGCTGACGCCGACGTTCGACCGGCTCGCCGCAGAAGGCGCGCTGTTCACACGCGCGTTCTGCGCGGCCCCCTCGTGCACGGCGTCACGGAACGCGATCCTCACCGGCCAGGCGCCGCACCGCCTCGGGGCGGGAGCGAACCTGTGGTCCGAGCTCCCGGCCACCTTCGATGTGTACCCGGACCTCCTCGGGCGGGCGGGGTACCGTATCGGGCGAATACGCAAGGGCTACGGCCCCGGCGTGTTTCCGCAGTGGCCGCACGACCCGGCGGGCCCGGCCTTCCCGTCGTTCGGCGAGTTTCTCCAACAGCAGCCGGAGGGGACGCCGTTCTGCTTCTGGTTCGGCTCCTCCGATCCACACCGGCCGTACGACCCCGCGCTGGGCGAGCAGTCCGGCATCGACCCGGGCTCCGTGGACATTCCGCCGTATCTCCCGGACACGCCGGAGATCCGCGCCGACGCCGTCAACTACCTGGCCGAAGTGCAACGCTTCGACCGCCAGGTCGGCGATGCCCTGAAGCTGCTGGACGAGCGTGGGCTCGCCGAGAACACGATCGTGGTGATGACCGGAGACCACGGCTGGCCCTGGCCACGGGGCAAGTGCAACACCTACGACGCCGGTAGCCGCGTGCCGCTCGCGATCCGCTGGCCGGGCCGGGTCGCCCCGGGAACAGTGGTCGACCGCCTGACGGTGCTGAGTGATCTCGCTCCCACCTTCCTCCACGCCGCCGAGCTGCCCACGCCGCCGGCGATGACGGGGCAGTCGCTGCTGCCGGCGCTCTCGGGCACAGCCGCCGAGCGCGAGTTCGTCGTCATCGAGCGCGAGCGGCACTCCTTCGCCCGGGAAGGGAATCTCTCGTACCCCGTCCGTGCCCTGCGGACGCCCAGGTGGCTGTATATCCGCAACTTCTTCCCGGAGCGCTGGCCTGCCGGCGACCCGCAGCCCCCCTCGCCCGACCGTGGGATCTTCGCCGACATCGACGCGGGCCCCACCAAGACACAGCTCCTGGAGAACCGGCACCGGCCGGAATTCGCCAAGGCATTTCATCTGGCCACCGGCAAGCGGCCCAAGGAGGAGCTCTACGACCTCGAATCCGATCCGCACAGCCTGGAAAACCTCGCGGAGCACCCCGAACGTGCCGCGGTGAAGACCCGGCTCTCGGAGCAACTGCAGGACTGGATGCTCCGAACCGACGACCCGCGCGCCGCCGACCCGCGGACCGGCTTCTGGGACACCGTCGAGTACTACGGTTGACTCCCCCGCGCCCACCCGGGCCCGGTTGTGACCGCCTTCTCCCGCACGCCGGACATCAGCAGGGTGTACAGGATCAGCGACGCGCCCAGGCCCACCGCCCAGCCGTAGTCCGCCAGCGGCTTGAGGAACGGGATCAGCCCGTCCTCGGGGTACGGGCCGGACGCGCCCGCGTCCGTGTGGGAGCCGCCGACGGCGAGCAGGCCGCCGGCCGCGAAGGCCACGACGCCGCGCCAGTTCCAGCCGCCCGCGTACCAGTACGCGCCGTCGCGGCGGTACAGGCCGGGCAGGTCGAGCACCGTGCGGCGGACGAGCCAGTAGTCGGCGATCAGGACGCCGGCGACGGCGCCCAGCAGGCCGCCGTAGGTGCCGAGCCAGACGAAGATGTAGATGTCCGGGTTGGCGATCAGTTCCCAGGGGAACATCAGCATGCCCGCGGCGCAGGCGATCAGCGATCCGGTGCGGAAGCTGATGGCCTTCGGCGCCAGGTTGGACAGGTCGTACGCGGGAGAGACCAGGTTGGCCGCGACGTTCGTCGTCAGCGTGGCGAGCAGGATGACGAACAGGGCGAAGGCGACGCCCAGTTTGGAGTCCATGCGCGCGGCCAGCTCCGCCGGCTCCCAGATCGGCTTGCCGTACACCGCCTGCGAGCCCGAGGTGACCAGCACGGACAGCAGCGCGAACGCGGCCATCGTGGTGGGCAGTCCGAGCGACTGGCCCCATATCTGCGCGCGCTGGCCGGCGCCGAAGCGGGTGAAGTCCGGGATGTTCAGCGACAGCGTCGACCAGAAGCCGATCATGCCCATGAGCGCGGGGAAGAACTTCGTCCAGAAGTCGGCGCCCCAGCCCAGTTGCGACGGCTCGTCGAGGAGCGGGCCGAAGCCGCCGGCCTGGTCGGCGATCCATATCAGCAGCGCGACCGCGCCCGCGAGCATCAGCGGGGCGGCCCAGTTCTCCAGCTTCTTCACCCCCTCCATGCCGAAGAGGATGATCGCTACCTCGATGAGCCAGAAGAGGACGAAGCACAGCCACTGCGGCCACGGATAGCCGCCCCACGAGCCGGCGTCGGCCCACCAACTGCCGGCCCCGAAGATCTTCCCGGCCAGGAAGTAGATCGCCTGGCCGCCGATCCAGGTCTGGATGCCGAACCAGGCGCAGGCGACGACGCCGCGCAGCAGCGCGGGCAGGTTGGCGCCGACCACGCCGAAGGACGAGCGGGCCAGGACGGGGAAGGGGATCCCGTACTTCGGGCCCGCGTGCCCGGTCAGCAGCATCGGCAGCAGCACGATGACGTTCGCCAGGGCGATGGTGAGGACGGCCTGCTTCCAGTCCATGCCCAGCGCGACGAGCCCGGCGGCCAGGGTCCAGGTCGGCACGTTGACCGACATGCCGATCCACAGGGCGGCGAAGTTGTACGTGGTCCAGGTGCGCTTGGCGGCCGGGACGGGGAGCAGGTCGCCGTTGGCGTAGGGGCTGCCGGCGATGTCGTCGGCGGGGGACAGCTCCACCCGGCCGTCGGCGGGCGGAGGTCCGGGGTACGGGGGTGAGGCGGCGTCGGAGGCCATGGCCGCTCCTTCAGTCCAGCGCCGGGATGACGTGCTTCCCGTACGCGTCGATGGTGGACTCCTTCGCGTCGTGCATCGCGTAGATCGCGAACTGGTCCACGCCCAGCTCCCGCAGCCGGCGCAGCTTCTCCAGATGGGCCTCGACCGGGCCCAGGATGCAGAAGCGGTCCACGATGTCGTCGGGGACGAAGTCGGTGGAGGGGTTTCCGGCGCGGCCGTGGTGGGAGTAGTCGTAGCCCTGGCGCTGCTTGACGTACGCGGTCAGCGCCTCGGGGACGACGTCGGAGTGCTCGCCGTAGCGGTCGACGAGGTCGGCGACGTGGTTGCCGACCATGCCGCCGAACCAGCGGCACTGCTCGCGCGCGTGCGCCAGCGCCTCGGGGGTGCCGTCCGTGACGTACGCGGGGGCGGCGACGCAGATCGTCAGGTCGTCCGGGTCGCGGCCGGCCTGGGCGGCGGCGGTGCGGACGGCCTTGACCATGAACTCCGTGAGGTAGACGTCGGACAGTTGCAGGATGAAGCCGTCCGCGACCTGCCCGGCGAGCGCCAGCGCCTTCGGCCCGTACGCCGCCATCCACACCGGCAGCCGGCCGTTCTCGACCCACGGCAGCTTCAGCGTGGTGCCGGACTCGCGGTCGACGACGGCCTCGCGGCCCTCGGCGAGGTCGCGGATGGCGCGGATGGCGTCGCCGAGGCGGGCCAGGGTGCCCGGCGGGCGGCCGGCGACGCGCATGGCGGAGTCGCCGCGGCCGATGCCGCAGACGGTGCGGTTGCCGTACATCTCGTTGAGGGTGGCGAAGGAGGAGGCGGTGACCTCCCAGGCGCGGGTGCCCGGGTTGGTGACCATGGGGCCGACGGTGAGCCGGTCGGTGTGCTCCAGGATGCGGCTGTAGATGACGTAGGGCTCCTGCCACAGGACGGTGGAGTCGAACGTCCAGCCGTAGCGGAAGCCGTTGCGCTCGGCGCGGCGCATGAGGCCGACGACGGCGGATGCGGGCGGGTCGGTCTGCAGCACGAGTCCGAAATCCACTTCGGCCCCCTTTGGGAACGATGCCGGAGATGTGGGTCTGGTGGCTGGTTTCTACAGGAACTGGCAGGTGCCGCGCGGGATGTACTGGCCGTGTCCCGCGTGGCCGGTGAACTCGCGTGCCTTGACGACCGCTTCGCCGCGGGAGAGCACGGTCTCGACCCGGCCGGTGATCTCCTTGCCCTCGTACGCCGAGTAGTCGACGTTCATGTGGTGGGTGGCGGCGGAGAGCGTCTGGGGGGGCGCGGGGTCGTAGATGACGATGTCGGCGTCGGAGCCGGGGGCGATGGTGCCCTTGCGGGGGTAGAGGCCGAACATCCGCGCGGGGGTGGCGCAGGCGATGTCGATCCAGCGGCGGCGGGTGAGGTGCCCGTCGAGCACGGCCTGGTGGAGGAGGTCCATCCGGTTCTCCACGCCCGGCATCCCGTTGGGGATCTTGGAGAAGTCGCCGCGGCCCATTTCCTTCTGGTCCGTGAAGCAGAAGGGGCAGTGGTCGGTGGAGACGACCTGGAGGTCGTCGGTGCGCAGCCCGCGCCAGAGGGCGGCCTGGTGCTCGCGGGGGCGCAGCGGGGTGGAGCAGACGTACTTGGCGCCCTCGAAGTCCGGTTCCGCGAGGTTGTCGGTGGACAGGAACAGGTACTGCGGGCAGGTCTCGCCGAAGACCGGCAGGCCGAGGTCGCGGGCGCGGGCCAGCTCGGCGAGGGCCTCCTCGGCGGAGACGTGCACGACGTACAGCGGGCTGCCGGCGACCCGGGCGAGCTGGATGGCGCGGTGGGTGGCCTCGGACTCCAGCAGGGCCTTGCGCACCTCGCCGTGGTAGCGCGGGTCGGTCCGGCCGGCCTGCAGGGCCTGTTCGACGAGGACGTCGATGGCGATGCCGTTCTCGGCGTGCATCATGATCAGCCCGCCGTTGCCGGCGGCGCGCTGCATGGCGCGCAGGATCTGGCCGTCGTCGCTGTAGAAGACGCCCGGGTAGGCCATGAACAGCTTGAAGGAGGTCACGCCCTCCTCGACCAGGCCGTCCATCTGCTTGAGGGTGCGCTCGTTGACGTCGGAGAGGATCATGTGGAAGGCGTAGTCGACGCTGCACTGGGCGTCGGCCTTGGCGTGCCAGGCGTCCAGGCCCTCGCGCAGCGCCTTGCCCTGCTGCTGGATGGCGAAGTCCACGATGGTCGTCGTGCCGCCCCAGGCGGCGGCGCGGGTGCCCGTCTCGAACGTGTCCGAGGCGAAGGTGCCGCCGAAGGGCATCTCCATGTGCGTGTGGGCGTCGACCCCGCCCGGGATGACGTACTTGCCGGCGGCGTCGATCTCGGTGGCGCCGGCACGCCAGCCGGCGGCGGCGTCGCTGCCGTGCGCGGCGAGGGCGACGACGCGGCCGTCCTCGACGAGCACGTCGGCGTGGATCTCGTCGGCGGCGGTGATGACCAGCCCGCCGGTGATGACTGTGCGGCTCACGACCTGCGCTCCCTTCCGGTGATGCGATGTCACCAGGGGTCTACACCCGTAGAGTCCTGTTGCGTGCGAAGACGGTAGAAGCATGGCACCGCGGTCGGCAACACCGCGGCAGCCGGCGGGCAGGACCCGCGTGCCGCGGGCGGGGCGCCGACCGGGTTCGGGACCGGCCGCGCGGGCGGCAGCCGGTCCCGCGGCCGGGGTGCCCTCTCATCCGCCGCCGGCGGTCTCCGCGTCGGCGGCGTGCAGGGCGCGTTCGAGGACGGCCGCCCCCTCCTCCGCCTCGGCGACGGTCAGCGACAGCGGCGGCGCGATGCGCAGCGTCTCGCCGAACTTGCCGCGGCCGACGAGCAGTCCGCCGGCGCGGGCGTGCTCCAGCACCGCCGCGGCGTGCCCGGGGGTGGCCAGCTCGATGCCGATCATCAGGCCCCGGCCGCGTACCTCACGCACCGAGGCGAGGCCCGCCGTGGCGGCCCGCAGCCGCTCGATGAGCAGCCCGCCGACGCGGCGGGCGTTGCCCTGGAGGTCGTGCTCCAGGACGTAGCCGAGGTTGGCCAGGCCCGCGGCCATGGTGACCGGGCTGCCGCCGAAGGTGGACAGGGAGTTGGCGTCCAGGCAGTTCATGATCTCGGCGCGGGCGACGACGCCGCCGATGGAGGCGCCGTTGCCGATGCCCTTGGCGAAGGTGAGCATGTCGGGCGGGCCGTTGCCGGCGTGTGCCTGCCAGCCCCAGAAGTGGTCGCCGGTGCGGCCCCAGCCGGACTGCACCTCGTCCGTGATCCACAGGATGCCCTCCTCGGCGAGCACCTCGCGGAACGCCGCGTACAGGCCGTCGGGCGGGGAGGTGAAGCCGCCGACGCCCTGGATGGGCTCGGCGATGAGGGCGGCGACGCCGCGGGTCTGGGAGAGCATGTCGCGCAGGTCGGCGACGCAGGCGTCGACGAACGCGGCGTCGTCGAGGTGCGCGAAGGGGCCGCTGCCGCGGATGCCGCCGTGGACGTAGAGGGTCTGCAGCGGGGAGAGGCTGGTCGGCGACCAGGCGCGGTTGCCGGTGATGCCGACCGCGGTGAAGGAGCGGCCGTGGTAGCTGTTGCGCATGGCCAGCACCTGGTTGGAGCCGCGGTACGTGCTCGCCAGCAGCAGCGCCGTGTCGTTGGCCTCGGTGCCGGAGGTGGTGAAGAACACCCGCGCGTCGGGGATGCCGGACAACTGCGCGATGCGCTCGGCCAGCTCCACCATGGGGCGGTTGAGGTAGAGCGTGGAGGTGTGCAGGATGCGGCCGGCCTGCTCGGCGACCGCCTTGGTGACCTCGGGGAGGGCGTGGGCGGTCATGGTGGTGAGGATGCCGCCGAAGAAGTCGAGGTAGCGGTTGCCCTCGGCGTCCCAGACGTGCCGGCCCTCGCCGTGGGTGATCTCGATGGGGTCGGCGTAGTAGAGCGCCATCCAGTCGGGCAGGACGGCCCGGTGCCGGGCGAGCAGGTCGCGGTGTACGCCGCCGTCGTGCGCGCTCACGGCTGCACCAGGTCCTCGTACGCGTCCGGGCGGCGGTCCCGGTAGAAGGCCCACTGCTGCCGGACCTCCTCGATCATGCCGAAGTCCAGGTCGCGCACCACCAGTTCCTCCTCCTTGTCGCTCGCGACGTCGCCGACGAACTGGCCGCGGGGGTCGACGAAGTAGCTCGTGCCGTAGAAGTCGTTGTCGCCGTACTCCTCGACGCCGACGCGGTTGATGGCGGCGATGAAGTACTCGTTGGCGACGGCCGCCGCGGGCTGCTCCAGTTGCCACAGGTACGCCGACAGCCCGCGGGAGGTCGCGGAGGGGTTGTAGACGAGCTGGGCGCCGGCCAGGCCGAGGGCGCGCCAGCCCTCCGGGAAGTGCCGGTCGTAGCAGATGTAGACCCCGACCTTGCCGACGGCGGTGTCGAAGACCGGCCAGCCGGCGTTGCCCGGCTTGAAGTAGTACTTCTCCCAGAAGCCCTTGACCTGCGGGATGTGGTGCTTGCGGTACTTGCCGAGCACCGTGCCGTCGGCGTCGATGACGACGGCGGTGTTGTAGTAGAAGCCGGACTGCTCGATCTCGAAGACGGGGACCACCACGACCATGCCGGTCTCGCGGGCGAGCGCCTGCATGCGCACGACGGTGGGTCCGTCCGGCACGGGCTCGGCCCAGCGGTAGTGCTCGGGCTCCTGCACCTGGCAGAAGTAGGGGGCGTTGAAGACCTCCTGGAAGCCGATGATGCGGGCACCGCGGGCGGCGGCGGTCCTCGCGTGCTCCTCGTGCTTCGCGATCATCGACTCGGTGTCGCCGGTCCACGTCGCCTGGACGAGTGCGGCGCGTACAACGTTGGCCATGCTGCTCCTCGGACGGGACGCCGGGGGCTCTACGCACGTAGAAGCCGGGGCAGATGTCTGAAAGTAAGTCGCCGCGGAGTCGCTGGCAAGAGCGGCGCACCGAACGGCTGCGGGCCGGGTCAGGCCGAGTCGGGCGCGCCGGGCAGGCCCGCGGAGCGCAGCGCGTGGGCGAGCCGGCGGTACCGCTGGGCGGGGCCGCGGCGGGCGGCGCGCAGCAACAGCGGCACGAGCCGGCCGGGGTCGGCCGAGGCCAGCGCGACGGCCTCGTCGGTGCTGCGGGCGCCGGCGAAGGCGTCGAGCAGCTCCTCCGACTCCCGGTCGCGGCCGGCCCGGTGGAGCGCGGCGAGGATCGCGGCCAGCTCGGGTACGGGCCGGGCGGCGGCGTGCCGGACGAGCTGCAGCGCCTCGCGGGCCCGGCCGGCGGCGGCGAAGGCGTCGGCGGCTCCGGTCAGCCGCTCGGGGGGCAGCGCGGCTGCCTCCCACAGCAGGGTCGCCACCTCGGCGGTGCCGGCGGTGCGCTCCAGCTCCGCGGCGAGGGCGGGCAGCGCCTCGGGCGGGCCCGCCGCGGCGGCGCTGAGGCGGGCGTACGCCTCGCCGGTGCGGCCCTCGTCGCGCAGCGCGGCGACGGTGGCGGCGGCCTCGCCGGCGAGCCGGCGCGCGGCGGCCCGCCGGTCGGCGGCGGCGCGTTCGGCGGCCGCGGCCTCCTTCCGGCGCCGCCCGACGCGGCCGGGACCGGCGCCGGTCCCGGTCCCGGCGAACCGGGCGCCGCGGGGGGCCGGCAGGTCAGGGGCGACGGCGGCACCCGGTGCCGTCGACGCGGCCGGAGGCTCCGGGGCCGTCCCGGCCGCGGGCAGGCCGGGCGCCTCCCCGGTGCCAAATCCCGAGAAGCGCGCGCCCCGGGGTGCGGACGCCGCGGGCAGGCCGGGCGCCTCCCCGGTGCCAAATCCCGAGAAGCGCGCGCCCCGGGGTGCGGACGCCGCGGGCGGGCCGGGCGGAGCCCCGCCGGTGGCCCCGTCGGCGTCGCCGGAAGCGGACGGTGGTCCAGTGGCCCCGGTGCCGTGCGCCGTGCCGCTCCCGGTGGCGTCCGGCGGCCCGGCCCCGTCCACACCGCCCTCGTACGCGCCGCCCACGGCAGGCAGCACCGGCGGCGGCGCCGGCGCCGCGCCCGCGAACCGGGCGCCCCGGAGAGCCGCCGGGGGCGGCGGGGCGGGCGCCCGCCCCGCGGCCTGCACCGCCTCGATCCGGTCGCGCAGTTCCGCACAGCGGGCCGCCGCGCGGGCGGCGTCATCGTACGCCCAGGCCAGCTCGTTCTCCAGCCGCTCCGCCGTCCAGAGGTCCCGCTCCGTCGCCAGCCGGTGCCGCAGCCGCTCGGCCGCGTCCTCCGCCGTGCGGTGCTCCGCGAGCCGGGCGCGGAGCACCGCGGTCAACGCGGCGCCGTCGGGGTACCGGGCGTCGTGGGCGGCGACGGCGGCGCGGTGCAGCGCGCGGGCGCGCGGCAGCGCCGCGTCCGCCGCGCGCCGGTCGCCTTGCCCGGCCAGGTCGTGCAGCAGCGACTCGACGACGTCCCACGGGGGCAGAGCGGAGCCGTCCAGGCAGGCCCGCAGCCCGTCGGGATCGCCGCGGCTGAAGACTCCGTACCAGCCGGACTCTTCGTCCAGCCATCCCGTGATCTGCCGTATGAGTCGCGCGAATTCCGCCATTTCCGGCGGCAGTCCCTGTTCCGCCACGGCGGGCATTCGACACCCGCTTTATTTCGTCCGCGCTACGAGGGCTTTGCGGTCGCGGTAAACGGAACCCGATGGGCGGCGGCCTCGAACAGCGATACGGGCGACCGCTAGCATGCCCCGTCATGAGCGAACCCATCCTCATCCTCGTCTCGGCCGCCGCCGGCCTCGTGGTCGGCGCCGCGCTCGGGTGGTACGCGCGCGGCTCCCTCGGCGGGCGCCGCCACCGGCGCCGGGAGCGCTTCTTCGGGCTGCCGCGCAACTCCGAGGCCCTGGTGGTGGTGAACCGGGACGCCGGCGGCGGGGACTGGAGCGTGGCCAAGCACGACGCGCTCGCTCTGCTGGAGCTGTCCGCCGTGATCAAGTCCTGCGGGGCGCACGCGCAGGTCGTCGCGCAGGACACGGCGCAGCAGGCGTTCGGCGACCGCACCGAGTTCTGCGTCGGCACCCCGATATCCAACCGCCGCATGGCCGCGCACATGCAGTCGCTGCTGCCGGGCATACGGGTCAACACCGACCCCGAGCCGGGCCCCGACCGCGGCGCGTTCGCGGTGGGCACCGAGCGCTACCGGCTGGAGAACGGCGTCAGCGAACACGTGCTCCTCGCCCGGCTGTCCGCCGGCCAGGAGGCCAGGCCGGTGTTCCTCTCCTGCGGCCAGCGCTCCATCACCAACCAGGCGGCGATGCGCTATCTGGTGAAGAACGAGAGCCGGCTGAACCGGAAGTACGGCACCAACTCCTTCGTGCTGCTGCTGAAGGTCGTCAACTCGCAGTCGTACGGACCCGATGTGGTGGAACTCGTCGGGGACGTGACCAAGCAGGCGCAGTCGCCGCTCCCCCCGACGTCGGGGAAGCACGGCAAGTCCTGACCCCGCGCCGCCCGCGGTGCGCGCCGGGGAAGGAGGCCCGCCGGGAAGGGTGGCGCCGGGAAGGGAAGCCCGCCCGGAGGGCGGCGAACGGCATTACCCGCCGGATAGCACCTAGGTACGCACTCACTCCCTGAGTACCTAGCCTGTCGGGCGAGTTGCGGGAGAGGAGCCCCCGGGTATGGGCGACACCAGGCCGGTGTACCAGCGCATCGCCGACGATCTGCGCGAGCGGATCGACGGCGGCGAGCTGCCCGTGGGGGCGCAGATCCCCTCGCGCTCCCAGCTCAAACGCGCGTATGCGGCGAGCGACCAGACGGTGGACCGGGCGGTGCGGGTGCTGAAGGCCGCCGGCTACGCCCAGGGGCAGTTCGGCCGCGGCGTCTTCGTCGCCGACCGCACCCCCGTGGGCAGCCTGCTGCGCAGCACGGGCGCCGTCGACTCCCCCTTCGCCGCCCGGCTGCTGCCCCCGGGCGTGGCGCTGACCTGGGAGGCGGTCTCCACGCCCACGCCCGCGCCGCGGGAGGCGGCGGGCCGGCTCGGGATCCCGGCGGGCGACCGGGTCATGTGCACGCACTACGAGTACCTCGCCGACCGCAAGCCGGTGCAGTTGGCCGTGAGCTGGGAGCCGCTGGCGCTCACCGACGGCACGGACGTGGTCTTCCCCGAGCGCGGCCCGTACGCCCGGCGCGGCGTGCGCGGCCGGTTCGCGGCGATCGGGATCCGGGTGGTACGGGCCGCGGAGCTGGTCGGCTCGCGGTCGGCGACGACGGCGGAGGCGGAGGCGCTGGGCTGCGCGCCGGGGCAGTGCGTAACGACGGTGGAGCGCACCCACTACGACGAGCACGGCCGGGCGGTGGAGACCTCCGAGGCGGTGGTGCGGGCGGACCGCTGGCGGCTGGCGTACGACATCACGTTCACGGGCTGACCGGCCGCCCCGCACGCGGCGCCGGGACCCGGGGTCCCGGGCCCGCGAGCGTCAACGGCGGCGCGCGGCGCCGCACTCCGTACCCGAAAGTGTGTACGCGATTGTGAATGTGAAGGTGCCCGTACGCCCGCCGGCCGCGGGGCGGGCTCAGCCCTCCGCGACCTCGGCGTACATCTGGGACAGCTCCGGCGCCCCGGTCGCCGCCCACTCCGCGCCGATCTCCAGCACGTCCATCTCCCGCCCCGACGACAGCCGCACCACCGGAGCGCCATCCTCCGGATCGAGCACCCACTGCGCACCCGCGATCGTCCGCACGATCACCGTGCCCAGGTAGAGCCCCGCGTCGCTGCCCAGCCACGGCGTGATCTCCGGGTCGTCCCGCCAGCCCGGCAGCAGTTGGTCCAGCTCCTCCAGCGACCGCGGGGTGTCGTCCAGCTCGACGCCCGCCGACTCGGCCTGGACGCGCAGCAGTTCGCACTCGCTGAGCAGCTCGGTGACGCCCTCCTGATCGACCGGCGTCTCCACGTGCGACGTGCGCTGCTCCCGTCCGGAGCCGTGCCGTCTGCGCCAGTTGTCGAGGAAGGAGATGTTCATGCTCCCACCCTCGCATCCGGGCAGGCGGGAGCACCACAGGCGCGCGGATCCGATTCGCTCACCAGGTGTTTCCCGGCAGGCCATCTTGACCGTTCACTGGTGCCTCTCTAGTTTCATGGCGCCCCCCTGAGACAACTGGACGACTCAAGACGCCTCACCGGGACCCGGAGGGCCACCTTGCGGATTCGCCTCGTCACCACCGCTACCCTGCTCGCACTCGCGGCCACCGCCGTGCCGGTGGCCGCCCAGGCCGCCGAACGGCCCCGCGCGCCACAGCCGTTGGCCGCGCTCTTCGACAACACCGCCGTCAGCGACGACGCCGACCCCGGCGCCGCGGACTTCGACGGCGCTGGCAACTCCCTCTCCGCCCAGGACCTGGCCGCCGCCGGCTGGACCCCCGGGCTCAAACTGTCCGTCGACGCGGCCGGGCTGCGGCTGCCCGGCTACGGGGGCGGCGCGCCTGACAACGTTGTCGCCGACGGCCAGTCCGTCGCGCTGCGCGGCACCGGCAACGCCGTCTCCCTGCTCGTCGCCGGCTCCTCGGCCGACGGCCCCGGCGGCGGGGTCTCCGGCACCGGCACCGTGCGCTACGAGGACGGCAGTTCCAGCACGTACCGCCTGACCGCGCCGGACTGGCGCTCGGGGCCGCTCACCACCAAGGCCCTGGCCCTGCCGCGCCTCAACACCCCCGACGGGCCGCGGGCCGAGGCCACCAGGCTGTACGCGGTGACCGTGCCCGTCACCCGCGGCAAGCAGATATCCTCGCTCACCCTGCCCGACGACCCGGGCCCGGAGTCCGACCTGCACGTCTTCGCCGCCTCCGTACGGGCGGAAGCCACCGGCTGGACCGGGAGCTGGTCCGCCGCCACCTCCGGCTACACCGCCATGGGGCCGTGGACCGACCGCACGCTGCGGCTCGTGGTGCACGCCAGCGCGGGCGGCGAGAGCACGCGCGTACGGCTGGCCAACACCTTCGCCGCGTCGCCGGTACGGATCGGGCACGCCAGCGTCGCCGTGCAGGGCGACGGCGCCGCCACCGCCGGCCGGCCGGTGCCGCTGACGTTCGGCGGCAAGGAGGGCACCACCCTCGCCGCCGGCGCCCAGGCGGTCAGCGACCCGGCCCGCTTCACCGTGCCGCCCGGGTCGAACCTGCTGGTCAGCATCCATCTGCCGGAGACCGTCAGCGCCGCGCCGGTGCACTCGCTGGCCATGCAGACCTCGTACATCAGCGCCGACGGCAGCGGCGACCACGCCGCCGACCCCGGCCCCGGCGCCTTCACCGGCACCCTCGGCACCTGGCCGTTCCTCACCGGCGTCGACGTGCGCGGCGGCCCCGGCTCCGTCGTCGCGCTCGGCGACTCCATCACCGACGGGGAGGACTCCGTCGCCGGCACCAACCAGCGCTGGCCCGACGCGCTCGCCGCCCGGCTGCGCGCCCAGGACGACGTGCCCCGCTACGGCGTGCTCAACCAGGGCATCTCGGCGAACCGCATCGTCACCGACCGGTACAAAGGCGACGGCGTGAGCACCGACGTCGGCGGGGTCAGCGCCCAGAACCGGCTGGAGCGCGACGTGCTGGCGCAGACCTCGGCCCGTACCGTCGTGGTCTTCGAGGGCATCAACGACGTCCGCTCGGGCAGCAGCGCGGACCAGGTGATCGCCGGGCTGCGCAGCATCTCCGAGCGCGCGCACGCCCGGGGGCTGCGCGTGGTGGTCGCGACCATCGCACCGTGCGAGGGCTGGAGCGACTGCAGCCCCGAGGTCGACGCCCGGCGCACCGCGGTCAACGACTTCATCCGCGCGAACGCCGACGGGGCCGGCTTCGACGCGGTGCTCGACTTCGACGCCGTGCTGCGGGACCCGGAGCGCCCGCAGCGGCTGCTGCCCGCGTACGACAGCGGCGACCACCTGCACCCGGGGCCCACGGGTCTGAAGGCGGCGGCCGACTCGATCGACCTGAGGCTGCTCGTGCCCGGGGCGCAGAACGGCTAGAGGTCGAGGTCGAGGTCGACGACGACGGGGGCGTGGTCGGACGGGTTCTTCTCCTTGCCCGGCCGCCGCGCCTCCCGGTCGACGTAGGAGTCGGTGACGGCGGCGGTGAACGGCGCGTTGCCGTAGACGTGGTCGATGCGCATGCCCTTGTTCTTCTGGAAGCCGAGCTGGCGGTAGTCCCAGAAGGTGAAGGGGATGTCGTACTTCAGCGCGCGCGGGTAGACCTCGCTGAGGCCGGCGGACTTCTGCAGCTCGACGAGCGCGGTCCGCTCGGCCTCGCTGACGTGCGTGTGCCCGTCGAAGAGGGAGATGTCCCAGACGTCCTCGTCCTTGGGCGCCACGTTGTAGTCGCCGAGGAGGGCGTACGGGCGCCCGCCCGCGGCCTCCTCGGCGGCCATGGCGCGCAGCGCCTCAAGCCAGCGGAGCTTGTACGCGTAGTGCGCGTGCCCGAGGTCGCGGCCGTTGGGCACGTACAGCGACCAGACGCGCACCGGACCGCAGGTCGCGCCCAGCGCGCGGGGCTCGGTCACGCCCTCGTACGGCGGCTGGTCCGGCAGGTCCGCCGTGACGTCGGCGAGGCCGGCGCGGGAGACGACCGCCACGCCGTTCCACCGGCCGTCGGCGCGGATCGCCGCCTCGTACCCCAGCTCCGCCAGCTCGGCGCCCGGGAACGCCTCCTCGGTGCACTTCAGCTCCTGGAAACACACCACGTCGGGCGCGGTCTCCTCAAGCCACTGCAGGATGCGGGGCAGCCGGGGATTGATCCCGTTGACGTTCCACGTAGCGATGCGCACAGCCATGCCGACAACCTATCCCGCGCCTCTGACAACGGGCCCCGGGGATCCGCCCCCCGGGGCTCCGGGCGGGCCCCGGGCTACACCGGCAGGCTCTCGTCCCGTTCGAGCCGGATGTGCTCCGCGCCGCCGATGCCCGGTCCTTCCGGGCCCAGCATGCGGTTGTAGAGCGGCGGCGCGACGGCGGAGAGCAGGGCGTCGTGGACGTCGACGGCGCGGCGGGGGGTGACCTCGCGGACGTAGTCGACGATCTCGGCGAGCTTGTTCCACGGCGCCATCACCGGCACCAGCAGGGTCTCGACGTCCCGGTCCGGGACGGTCAGCGCGTCGCCCGGGTGGAAGACGGCACCGTCCACGACATAGCCGACGTTGGTGATCCGCGGGATGTCCGGGTGGATCACGGCGTGGAGTTGGCCGTGCACCTCGACCTCGAAGCCGGCGGCGGTGATCACATCGCCCTCGCCGACGGTGTGCACCCGCCCGGGGAACGCCGCGGAGACCTGCTCCGCCACGCTGCGCAGCGTCCACAACTGCGCCGCCGGGTTGGCGTCGAGCGCGGCGCGCAGCCGGCCCTCGTCGAAGTGGTCCGGGTGCTCGTGCGTGACGAGCAGCGCGTCCGCGCCGACCGCGGCGTCCGCCTCGCTGAACCCGCCGGGGTCGATGACGAGCACCGCCCCGTCCTTGGCCAGCCGGACGCAGGAGTGCCCCTTCTTCGTCAATTCCATGATGCCGGTGACAGCTCCTTCGGACGGCACGGTCAGTACTCCGTCGTGGACACGGTACGCACCACGAGGTTCTCGGGGTCCGCGGTGTTGACGGCGATGGACACGTCCGGGAGTTCGCCGGACTGCGTGAGCTTCAGCCCCGACCAGTCCCCTTCGGTGAAGTCCCAGCCGGCGACCTCGGCCTGCGCGGGAGTGATGGGGTTGAAGCCGTCCCGCAGTCTGGGCAGGGGCCTGACGTCCGTACGCGAGAACGTCGTCTCCAGATACAGGTCCAGCGCCTCCTGCGACCCGGTGAAGTCGACGTACAGGGCGCTGTCGTGCAGCGCGTTCTGCTCGTACCAGCGGATGTACTCGGCGCCGCCGGGGACGGGCACCTGGTAGATGCGCCGCAGCAGCCGCGGCGGCCAGCCGGGCTGCATCTCGGTGTACGCGGCGCGCTCGGCCTTCTCCCGCCCGCTCTCGCGGCTCAGCTGGGTGGAGTTCCAGCCGAAGACCAGCGGGAAGCCGACGAGCAGGGCGATGGCGAGATACGCCTTCCAGGAGCGGGGGACGCGGCGCGGGGGGCGGTGGGGCACGTGTCCATTGTGTGCGGGATCGGGCCCGTGCCCGTACCCGGAACGCTCGCCCGAGTCCTGCAGGGTCACTTGCCGACCACCTGCGCGAACCGCTCGTAGCGCTCGACGCGCCGCCGGTTGGTGCGGCGGAACCTGCGGGCCACCAGCCGGGCCAGGTCCGCGGCGCCGACGAGCCCGGCGTCGTTGCCGAGGCGGGCGCGTACGATGCGCGCCTCCGGCCGGTAGCCGCGGCCGGTGAGGCTGCGGGCGAAGGCGTCCTGGGCGGGCTTGATGAGCAGGTCGTCGGCGGCGCTGACACCGCCGCCGATGACGAAGCAGGAGGGGTCGAGCGCGGCGGCGAGGTTGGCGATGCCGACGCCGAGCCACTGGCCGATGTCCTCCAGCAGCTCTATGCACATCGCGTCGCCCTCGCGGGCGAGCTCGGTGATGAGCGGGCCGGTGATGTCGCCGATGTTGCCCTTGACGCGGTCGATGATCCCGTACGCGACCGGGGACTCGGCCGCGGCCAGCTCGCGGGCCTCGCGGACCAGCGCGTTGCCGGAGCTGTACTGCTCCCAGCAGCCGCGGTTGCCGCACGGGCAGCGGTGCCCGCCGGGTACCACCTGCATATGGCCGAACTCGCCGGCCACGCCGTACTTGCCGCGCTTGACCTGGCCGTCCTCCAGGATGGCGCCGCCGATGCCGGTGCCCAGGGTGATCATGACGAGGTAGTCCTCGCCGCGGCCCGCGCCGAAGCGCCACTCCGCCCAGGCGGCGGCGTTGGCGTCGTTGTCGACCATCACGGGCACCCGCAGCCGCTCGGAGAGCGCGTCGCGCAGCGGCTCGTTCCGCCAGGACAGGTGCGGGGCGAAGAGCACCCGGCTGCGGTCGGCGTCGATCCAGCCGGCGGCGCCGATGCCGACGGCGTGCACGTCGTGGCGCTCGGAGAGGTCGAGGACCAGCTCGACGATCACGTCCTCGACGACTTTGGGGCTCTTGGACTTGTCGGGTGTCTCGGTGGTCGCGCGCTCTAGGACGTGCCCGTCGGCGTCGACGACGCCGGCGGCGACCTTGGTGCCGCCGATGTCGATGCCGACGGTGGGCACCCGGGGCGCGGTCAGGTGCGAGCGCCGCTCGCGGTGACTCACGCTGCGCAGCACGGTCGCGCGGGCCGCGGCGCGGTGCGGTGTCCTCTCGGCGGCACTCACGGGCGGTCCCCTCGCCCGGGCCGGGGAGTCGGCTCGGTGGGTGCGGGTGGTCGCAAGGGGTGGCCCCTTCCCCTGTCGGGAGTCGCTGACGTGTGCCGATTCTGCCTCACGGGCCCCCTCCCCCGCACGGCGGTGCGGTCAGCGGGTGGCAAAGGGGGCATACGGCGGCGGGCCAGGTCAGCTCGCGTTCCGCCGCTGCAGCTCGTGGCTGAGCTGTTCCAGCTCGCTGCCGCCGGCCATCTGCCGGGTCAGCTCGTCCAGGGTGATGTCCTCGCGGGCGTGGCTGCCGGCCATGACCCCGCGCTTGAGCAGGATGAACCGGTCGCCGACGAGATAGGCGTGGTGCGGGTTGTGGGTGATCAGCACCACGCCGAGGCCCTGGTCGCGGGCGGCGGCGACGTACTTCAGCACCACGCCGGACTGCTTGACGCCCAGCGCCGCGGTCGGCTCGTCCAGGACCAGCACCTTGGCGCCGAAGTAGATCGCCCGCGCGATCGCCACGGACTGCCGCTCGCCGCCGGACAGGGTGCCGATGGGCTGGTCGACGTCCCGCAGGTCGATGCCCATGCGCAGCAGCTCGGCGTGGGTGGTGGCGCGCATCTTCGGCACGTCGAGCCGGCGCAGCGGGCCGCGGCCGAGCGTCGGCTCGGAGCCGAGGAAGAAATTGCGCCACACGGGCATCAGCGGCACCACGGCGAGGTCCTGGTAGACCGTGGCGATGCCCCGGTCCAGCGCCTCGCGCGGGTTCGCCAGCCGCGAGTCCCGGCCCTCGATGCGGAAGCTGCCGCTGTCGTGCTGGTGCAGCCCGGAGATGATCTTGATGAGGGTGGACTTGCCCGCGCCGTTGTCGCCGAGCACGCAGGTGATCTCGCCGGGATGCACTTGGAGGGAGACGTCTTCGAGGGCGCGGATGTTGCCGTAGTACTTGCAGACGTCCGCCAGCTCCACCAGCGGCCCGCCCGTGCCCGCGCTGTCCGTGCCCATGCTGTCCGTGCCCGTGCTGTCCGTGTCCGTACCGTCCGTGGCCTTGGTCATCTGGCCGCCTCCGCGCGCTTGCGTACCCAGGAGTTGAGGATCGTGGCGAGCAGCAGCATCGCGCCGAGGAAGAACCAGAACCAGTCCGAGTCCCACTGGGCGTACACGATGCCCTGCTTGGCCATGCCGAAGATCAGCGCGCCGATCGCGGCGCCGATCGCCGAGCCGTAGCCGCCGGTCAGCAGGCAGCCGCCGATCACGGCGGCGGCGATGTAGTGCAGCTCCAGGCCGCGGCCCTCCGCGGACTGCACCACACCGGAGAACGAGAACAGCAGGTGCTGCCCGGAGATCCAGGCCGCGACCGCGACGCCGAGGTAGAGGCCGATCTTGGTGTGCTGTACGGGGACGCCGACCGCGCGGGCCGCGTCCTTGCCGCCGCCGACCGCGAAGATCCAGTTGCCCCAGCGGGTGCGCAGCAGGATCCAGGTGGCCACGGCGACCAGCCCGATCCACCACAGGATCGTCACCCGCAGCTTGAACGAGCCGATGTCGAGGGACGAGGCGAAGAGCACCCGCGCCGACTCGAAGCCCTGCATGTCGTCGATGGCGTTCGTGGAGACCGTGCCCTGGATCCTCTTGGTGAGGCCGATGTTGGCGCCCCACAGCATCAGGTAAGTGCCCAGCGTGATGATGAAGCTCGGCAGCCCGGTACGGACCAGCATGAAGCCGTTGAAGAAGCCGATGGCGAGGGTGACCAGCAGGGAGACGAAGACGCCCACCCAGACGTTGGCGGTCATCTCGTACGCGAACATCGTGGACGTCAGCGCCGCGGAGGTGACCAGCACGCCCGCCGACAGGTCGAACTCGCCGCCGATCATCAGCAGCGCCACGGGCACCGCCATGATGCCGATGGTCGACGCCGCGTACAGCACGGTGTCGAGGCTGGACAGGAAGCTGTCCGCGATGAGCGCGAAGAAGAGGAAGACGGCGACGGCGCCGATCACCGAGCCCAGCTCGGGCCGGCCGAGGAGCCGGTGCAGCGGGGAGGCGTGCAGCAGGCGTTCGTCCGGCGCCTTGGCATCCGCCTTGAGGGTGGTGGTCATCGGGTTCCCCGCTTCGTCCTGTTCAGTGGCTGTCTGCGCGGGCTGGGCCTGCTCATGGGACTCCTTGCTCGGATCCGGCCGGCAGCGGCCGTCCCCGCCCGGCGCCGCGGGGCCGGGCGGGGGACGTACCGCGGGCTCACCGGGTGCCGCGCTCCGTGAACTTCTTCAGCTCGGGGGCGTCCTCCTCGGTGACGATGGCCGGACCGGTCAGCACGGTCTGGCCGCCGCCGATGACGTTGCCGTTCGTCTCGTACAGCCACAGCTCGTCGACCGCCAGGTAGCCCTGCAGATAGGGCTGCTGGTCCACGGCGAAGGTGAGCTGCTTGCTCTCCAGCGCCTCGGCGACGGCGGCGTTCAGGTCGAAGGTCGCGACCTCGGCCTCGCTGCCCGCGGCGTCCTTGGCCTCCGCCGCCGAGGCGGCGACGTCCGCGTTGAGCGTGACGACCGAGTCGACGCTGCCGTCCGCCTCCAGCTTCGCCTGGATCCCCGAGAGCACGGCGGGCTTGCTCGCGCCGTCCACGGTCAGGTTCTCCACCGAGCCGGAGAAGGTCTCCTTCACACCGGCGCAGCGCTGCTCCAGGCCGACGTTGCCCTGCTCGTGGATGACGCAGACGGCCTTTTTACGGCCGCGCTCGTTCAGCTCCTCGCCGACCGCCTCGCCGGCGACCGACTCCTCCTGGCCGATGTGGCTCAGGGCCCCGTACTCCTCGGAGAACTCGGCGCCGGAGTTGATCGTCACCACGGGGATGCCGGCGTCCACCGCGGCCTGCACCGCGCTCTTCATCGCCTCCGGCTTGGCGAGGGTGACGATGATGCCGTCGACCTTCTTGTCGACGAACGTCTGGACCAGCCGCGCCTGCTCGTCGTCCTTCTCGCTGTTGGCGTAGAGGAACTCGACGTTGTCCTTGGCGGCGGCCTGCTTGGAGCCGCTCTGGACGATGTCCCAGAAGGTGTCACCGGGCGCGGAGTGGGTGACCATCGCTATCTCCATGCGCGGCGTGTTCACGCCACCGCCGCCGCCCCCGCCGCCGTCACCCTCCTCGGCGTCCTTGCCGCCGGAGTCACTGCAGCCCGCTGCGGCAACCGCCAGCAGGGTGGTCAGCGCCGCCGCAGCGAACACACGCGTGCTACGGGCCATACGGCTGAGCGCCATCTGGATACCCGCCTTTCTTCCCAGGTCGTCCCCGGCCGCCTGCGTGGCGGCTGGAGGTGTTCTAGCCGGGGGCAGCGACCGAGTCAATGCCTTGCCTTGTCCGATCATTCTGACCCGCGGCTACCCATGAGTCACCCCGCGGGGTGCCCGTCCCCTCAGCCCCGGTCCAGCAGCTGGAACTCGAAGCTGTACCGCGAGGCCCGGTACAGGTGCGAACCGAACTCCACCCCGCGCCCCGTGTCGTCGTACGTGAACCGCTCCATCGTCAGCACCGCCGCCCCCTCCTCCTCGCCCAGCCGCTCCGCCTCCGCGGCCGTCGCGGGGCGCGCGCCGACCCGCTGGCGGGCGCTGTGCAGCGCGATCCCGGCGCGCCGCAGCACCCGGTACAGACCCGTCGCCTCCAGCTCGTCGGCGCGTAGCGGGACCAGCTCGGCGGGCAGGTGGTTGCAGAGCACCGCGACGGGCTCGCCGTGGGTCAGCCGCAGCCGGTCCACCCGGACGACGTCCGTGCCCTCGGCGATCCCGAGGGCCGCGGCGACGTCCGCGGTGGCCTGCACCTCGGCCACCCCCAGCACCCGGGTGGCGGGGCGCTGGCCGGCGGCCTCCAGGTCGTCGTACAGGCTGGTCAGGCCGAGCGGGCGGCGCACCTGGCTGTGCACGACCTGGGTGCCGATGCCCCGGCGGCGCACCAGCAGCCCCTTGTCGACCAGCGACTGGATGGCCTGCCGCACGGTGGGCCGGGACAGGCCGAGCCGGGCCGCCAGCTCGATCTCGTTGCCGAGCAGACTGCCGGGTGTCAGCGCCCCCTGCTCTATCGCCGCTTCCAGTTGCTGCGCCAACTGGAAGTACAGCGGGACCGGGCTGCTGCGGTCCACACCGAGCCGGAGGGCGGGGACGGGGCCTGTGCCGCGCTTCGTCACGCTCCGGAGCGTAACGGTCGGGGAGGGCCACCGGAAGGCTTCACGTCAGGTTGTCCTGACAATTGACAATCGCGCTGGCCACAGGAGATTTTGAGGCCATGCGCATCGCACTCCTCGGCACCGGCAGGATCGGCGCCTTCCACGCCGCCGCGCTGCGGCGGCACCCGGACGTCACCTCCCTCGTCGTGACCGACGCGGATCCCCGGCGGGCCGCCGAGGTCGCGGCGCGTACGGACGCGGAGGCGGTCGCCACGCCCGCCGACGCGCTGGCCGCGGGGGCGGACGCGGTGGTGATCGCCGCCGCCACCGCCGCGCACGCGGAGCTGCTGGGCGCGGCGGCGCGCGCCGGGCTGCCGGTGTTCTGCGAGAAGCCGGTCGCCCTCGACCTGGCGGGCACCCGGGCGGCGCTGGCCGAGGTGGCGGCGGCCGGGATCGTGCTCCAGATGGGTTTCATGCGCCGCTTCGACGCGGGGTACACCGCGGCCCGCGAGGCGGTGCGCGGCGGGCGCCTGGGGCGGCTGCACACCGTACGGACCGCCACCTCCGACCCGGCGCCGCCGCCGGCCGCGTACCTGCCGCTGTCCGGCGGGCTGTACCGGGACTGCGTGATCCACGACGTCGACGCGCTGCGGTGGGTGACGGGCCGGGAGGTCACCGAGGTGTACGCGGCGGGCTCGGACGCGGGTCCTGCGATGTTCCGCGAGGCGGACGACGTCGACACCGCGGCGGCGCTGCTCACCCTGGACGACGGCACGCTGGCCACCGCGACGGCCACCCGCGTCAACGGCGCGGGCTACGACGTGCGGATGGAGCTGGCCGGGGAGCGCGACCAGATCGCGGTGGGGCTGGCCGAGCGGACGCCGCTGACCTCCGTCGAGCCGGGCGCGCCGGCGCCGGGCGGCAAGCCGTGGCAGGGCTTCCTGGAACGCTTCGCGCCGGCGTACGAGGCGGAGCTCGCGGCGTTCGTCCGGGTGGTCCGCGGCGAGCTGGCCAACCCGTGCGACGGGGCGGAGGCGCTGGCGGCGCTGCACGTGGTGGAGGCGTGCGAGCTGTCGCGCCGGGAGCACCGCCCGGTGCGGGTGGCGGAGATCGCCGAGGCGCCGTAGGGCCCGTGCGCCCCCGGCGCGGCCCGGTCGCCCGTCGCCCCCGTCGGCCGCCCGCGAGCGTGCCGGCCGGGTCAGGCCGCCGCGAGGCGGGCCAGGAGGTCGGCCGCGTGCCTGGCGACCTCCTCGCGGTCGCCGCCGGACAGCGCCGAGCCCATCCCGACGCCCACCGCGCCCGCCGCGATCCAGTCGGCCGCGCCGGCGATCGGGATCCCGCCGGTGGGCAGCACCGCGGCCTGCGGCAGCGCGGCCCGTACGTCCCTGACCCAGCCCGGCTCGTGCGCCGAGGCCGGGAAGAGCTTCATGACGTCCACGCCCAGCTCCAGCGCCCGTACCACCTCGGTGGGCGTGGCGACGCCGGCGAAGACCGGGATGCCGTAGCGGTGCGCGGTGGCGACCACGTCGGCGTCGAGGTTGGGTGCGACGAGGTAGCGGGCGCCGGCGTCGACGGCCAGCCGCGCCGAGGCGGCGTCCAGGACCGTGCCCGCGCCGATGACCGCCTCCGTGCCGGCCTCGTCGCTCAGCGCGTCGACCAGTTCCAGCGCGCCGGGCGTGGTCAGCGATATCTCCAGGCTGGTGATGCCGGCCGACAGCAGCGAGTCGGCGGTGGCGGCGGCAGCGTCGTAGGTGTCGCTGCGGACGATGGCGACGACCCGCTGCGCCAGCGCGGCCTGAGTGATCTCCCAGCGGTACACGGTGCTCCTCCGGCGGTTCTCTCTTAAGTGGTGCGCGGTGCGGTGGTGCGCGGGGCGGTGGTGCGGGGCCGTACGGCTCGTACGGGCCGTGCGCTCAGCGGTGGACGGAGTCGCCGCCGGCGGTGAACGCGGCGAGCGCGCCGTCGCGCGCGGCGGCGGTCGGCAGCCCGTCGGTGTCGGTCACGGTCTGGATGACGAGGGCGGCGACGCAGGCGCCCTCGGCGAGCGCGCGGTCCGGCGGCAGGCCCCGCAGCCGGGCGGACAGGAACCCGGTGGCGAACGCGTCGCCCGCGCCGACGGGGTCGGCGAGCCGCACGTCGTACGGCGGCTGGTCGACGCGCTCGCCGGCGGCGGTGAGCGCGGTGGCGGTGTGGTCGGCGCGCTTGATCACGACGGTGTCCGTACGGCCGCGC
Organism: Streptomyces sp. CNP082; assembly: GCF_059570535.1. Classification (NCBI taxonomy): domain Bacteria; kingdom Bacillati; phylum Actinomycetota; class Actinomycetes; order Kitasatosporales; family Streptomycetaceae; genus Streptomyces; species Streptomyces sp. CNP082. The sequence goes on along the minus strand of NZ_JCANSZ010000007.1, from coordinate 129,304 downwards.
AGCAGCCGGGCGGCGGCGTCGTCGGCGGGCTCGCCGGTGAGCATTTCGAGCTCGTCGTCGCCGGTGAGCAGCAGGTCTGCCGCGGCGAGCAGCGGTCCTGCGACCTCGGCCCAGCGCTCGGGCCCGGCGAGCTTGCGGCGGACGTTGGGGTCGAAGGAGACCAACGCGCCGGCCGCGCGGGCGAGTTCGATCAGCTTGACCGTCGCCTCGGCGGCGGACGGGGAGAGGATCGGCGTGATGCCGGAGACGTGCAGCACCCGCACGCCCTCGACGATCTCGGGGCTGATGTGCTCGGGGGCGAGGCGGGAGGCGGCGGAGCCGGCGCGGTAGTACTGCACGTCGATGGCGCGCTGCGGGTGGCTGTCGCGGAGCAGCAGGCCGGTGGGCGCCTCGGGGTCGATGTCCGCGTACGAGACGTCCACGCCGTCCGTGCGGAGTTGGGCCAGGACGGCCTCACCCGCGGGGTCCGCGCCGACGCGGCCGAACCAGCGCGCCCGGTGGCCGAGCCGGGCGAGCCCGGCGGCGACGTTCGACTCCGCACCGGCGATGGCCCGGCGGAAGTTCACGGCACGCGCCAGCGGCATCCCGGGCTCGGCCAGCATCAGCAGCATGGCCTCGCCGCACGTCAGCACCTCCGGTGCGGATTCCGCCATCAGTTCCTCCACGGTGGTGGGGCGCGTTCGCTCTCCGCACGTTATCCCGATCAACGGGCGCGACGGGAGTCTAAAAGGAGAAGTGGTTTAGTCCATTGCCCCGCAGCGCGGCCGGGGCGACACTCGGCGCCGTGTGACGTGTGCACTACACCCCCGAGATTCCGGAGGTTCCGCATGCCCGTCCCCCGCCCGGCCGTCGCCGGCGCCGTACTCCTGGCCCTGGTGCTCAGCCCGCTCGCCGTCTCGCCGGCCGCCGGCGCGCCACCGCCACCGCGACCGGTCCAGGCCGGCGACATCAGCCCCACCCCGCGCGAGTCGGCGGAGCGCGGCGACAGCATCACCGTGACCAGCGCCGTCACCGTCGTCACCGGGGCTGACGGTGACGACGGTGACGAGGCCGCGTTCGCGGTCGCCGAGCAGGCGCTCCGCGACGCCGGGGCACAGAACGTCGAACGCACCGCGACCGCCCCCGAGGACAGCCCCGGGCTCACCGTCTACCTCGGCGGCCCCCGCGCCACCCCCGGCTCCGCCGCCGCCCTCGACGCCCTCGGCGTCCAGGGCCCCGACGGGCTGCCCGCCGACGGCTACGTCCTGGCCGCCGGCACCCCCGAGCCGGGCGACGGCGACGGCAGCATCGTCCTGGCCGGCATCGACGACACCGGCACGTTCTACGCCGCCCAGAGCCTGCGCCAGCTCCTCCCCCACCGCGACTCCCCCGGCACCCGCGTCGCCGGCACCGCCGTCCGCGACTGGCCGGGCACCGGCTGGCGCGGCGCCATCGAGGGCTTCTACGGCGTCCCCTGGTCCCACGAACAGCGCCTGGACCAGCTCTCGTTCTACGGCGAGCGCAAGATGAACATCTACGTCTACTCGCCCAAGGACGACCCGTATCTCCGCGAGCGCTGGCGCGAGCCGTACCCGGCGGAGGAACTCGCCCGCATCGCCGAGCTGGTCGAGCGCGCCCGCGCCAACCACGTCGAGTTCACCTACGCCCTCTCCCCCGGCCTGTCCGTCTGCTACAGCTCCGACGCGGACGTCCAAGCGCTGAACGACAAGTTCCAGACGCTGTGGGACATCGGCGTGCGGACCTTCGCCGTCCCGCTCGACGACATCAGCTACACCGACTGGAACTGCGCCGCCGACGAGGAGCAGTTCGGCACCGGCGGCGGCGCCGCGGGCGCAGCCCAGGCGCACCTGCTCAACCGCGTCAACCGCGAGTTCGTCCGCGCCCACGACGGCGCCGAGCAACTGCAGATGGTGCCGACGGAGTACTACAACACCACCCCGTCCCCGTACAAGACGGCGCTCGCCGAGCAGTTGGACGACGACGTGCTGGTGGAGTGGACCGGCATCGGCGTCGTCGCGCCCGAGATGACCGTCGCGCAGGCCCGTGACGCCCGCGAGGTCTTCGGCCACCCGATCCTGACCTGGGACAACTACCCGGTCAACGACTACGCCCAGCAGCGGCTGCTGCTCGGCCCGTTCAACGGCCGGGAGAAGGGGCTGCCGGGCGAGCTGGCCGGGATCACCGCCAACCCCATGAACCAGGCCGCCGCGTCGAAGATCGCGCTGTACACGGTCGCCGACTTCGCCTGGAACGACGCCGCCTACGACCCGCGGGAGTCCTGGACCGGGGCGCTCGCCGAACTCGCGGGCGGCGACAAGCGGACGACTGATGCGCTCCGGGCCTTCGCCGACGCCTCGTACGGCTCCGCGCTCAACCCCGACCAGGCGCCGGAGCTGGCGGCGGCCATCGCCGCGTACTGGGACGGCGGCGCCGGGGACGCGCTGGACCGGACGCTGGCCGCGCTGGAGGCCGCGCCGGGCGTGCTGCGCGACCGGCTCCCGGACCGCGCGTTCGTCGAGGAGTCCGGCCCCTGGCTGGACGCCACCCGCGACTGGGGCACCGCCACCCGCACCGCCCTGCAGATGGCCGAGGCCGCCCGCGACGGCGACGGCGACCGCGCCTGGCGGCTCCGGCAGCGGCTGCCCGAACTGGTGGCGCAGGCGAAGTCGCACATCTACACCGGACTCGGCGGGAACGAGGTGCCGGTCGTCGTCGGCGACGGCGTGCTCGACGCCTTCGTCGCCGACGCCGCCGCGGAGCACGACCGCACGCTCGGGCTGCCCGAGCGGCCGAAGGGCGCGACGAACCTCAGCACGTACCAGAGCAACACCGTGGAGCGGATGACGGACGGCGACGACTCGACGTTCTTCTGGAGCAACGGCAGTCCCGGCGTGGACTCGTGGGTGAGCGTGGACCTGCTCGGTGAGCGGGAGATCGGCACCGTCTCGCTGGCGATGGCCAAGTCGAACAGCCCGGACGACTACCTCCACCAGGGCGTGCTGGAGTACTCCGCCGACGGCGAGACGTGGACGGAGCTGGCCGCCTTCTCCGGTACGCCGGACGTCGAGGCGACGGCACCGGAGGGCACCACGGCGCGGTACGTACGCGCCAGGTCGACCGCGGCGCAGAGCAACTGGCTGGTGGTACGGGAGTTCACCGTCGCCGGCGGCTCCTCGGCGACGGCCGGCGGCCCGCCGGCCGCCGAGGGCAGCTCCCTGGCCGCCGCCGCGGACGGCAACATCGCCACCGTCTACCGCGCCGCCCGCGCGCCCGAGGCCGGCGAGGCGCTGGAGATCCGCTTCGCCGAACCGCGCGCGGCGGAGTCCCTGATCGTGCTCCGCCCGCAGTCCGCGGCGGACGCGGGCGCGGCGGTGCAGATACGCAACGAGCCCGGCGGCGCGTGGCACGACGCGGGCCGGCTCTCCGGCCCGTACACCGAACTCCGCGTGCCGGGCGGGACGGCGGCGGAGGTGCGGCTCGCGTGGTCGGCCGGCGGGGCGGTCCCGGAGATCACGGATGTGGGGGTGGTCGGAGGCTGAGCCCGTCCCCTTGGCGGCGGGCCGGGGGATGGGGCCGGAGACCGCCGCAGAGGCCGCCGCGTTCGCCGGGTTCCGTCCTCGGCGAACGCGCGACCACAGGTCCGCGACCACAGGTCCGCGACCACAGGTCCGCGACCACAGGTCCGCGACCGCAGGTCCGCGCGACCCGCCGCCGGGCGGCGGCACCCGCGCGTGTCGCAACCGCCGTGCCGCAACGCGGCGTTCCGCTCCCTACCCCTGCGCGAGGCTCCCGTGCAGGCGCAGGCGTGAGATCCCCCCGTCCGGGAGGATGTCGAGGCGCGCGTGGGTGCCCACCGCCGGGGCGGCGAGCACGAAGCGGTGGTTGGTGTCCGGCTGCAGCCGGGTGCGGGGCAGGATCTCGGTCCACTCGCCCGCGGTCCCGTCCCGTACCGACACCGCCGCCCAGCCCGCCGCGTTGCCCTTCAGATACGCCGTGTCTATCTCCACCGCGCGGATCTCACCGCGGCCCGCGAGCGCGTAGCGGATCCAGTCGTGGCCGGTGTCCCGGCGGCGCCGCGTCTCCCAGCCGTCGTCCATCTGCCGGGACCGGCCCGGGCGGATGGTGTTGAGGGGCGGGGAGTAGAAGCGGTCCGAGGCGTCCTCGACCCGGCCGCCGTGCTCCAGCGCGACGAGGTCGAAGGTGCCGAGCGCCGCCAGCCACGCCGGGTCCGGAACGACCTCGCCGTGGACGCGCAGGCGCGCGATGCCGCCGTCGGGGTGCTGGCGCAGCCGCAGATGCGTCAGGCGGCGCCCGCCGGTGACGGCGAAGCCGTTCGCGGCGTGGCCGCCGACCGCCGTGCGGGGCACCAGTTCGGTCCACCGCACGTCCGCCGCGAGCAGCGCGGCCACGGACGGTGTGCCGGGGACCTCCGCGCCCTCGACGCTCACGGACTGCGGGTGGTTGCCGCGGAAGTGGGCGGTGTCGACGACGATGCCGCGTACGACGCCCGGGGCGCCGAGGCGTACCAGCGCCCAGTCGTGGTCGTCCGCGGCCGGGTGCGGGGCGTCGGGGCCGGTGCCGCGGCGGCGCCTGGTCTCCCAGCCGTCCATGACCTTGCCCTTGTGGCCGAACGCCGCCGGGTCGAACTCCGCCCGCTCCGGCCGCAGCAGGTTCTCGCGCGGGGCGAAGAACTCGTCGTTCGCGGCGATCACCGCACCGCCCAGGCGCCGGTCGGCGAGGTCCGGCAGGCCGGCGAACGCGAAGTCGGCGGCGCGGTAGTCGGCGTAGGGGTCGCCGCCGGCGTACGGGGCGGCGGCACCGGTGAAGCGGGGGATCTCGGCGGTCATGCGCGCTGCTGCCTTTCGTCCCGGTCGGCGCGGCCGAGGAGCCGGCCGCGGGGTGCGGTGTGGGTGCCGGCGTGGTGGACGCGGCGCCCGCGCAGCCAGGTGGCGCGTACGACGCCGTGCAGCCGCCGGCCCGCGTAGGCGGTGACGGGGTTCCTGTGCTCCAGGCCCGCCGGGTCGACGGTGAAGGCGGCGTCGGGGTCGAGGACGGCGAAGTCCGCGTCGCGGCCGGGCTCGATGGCGCCCTTGGCGGCGAGTCCGGCGAGCCGGGCGGGGCCCGCGGCCATCCAGCGGGCGACGTCGGCGAGACCGTGGCCGCGGCGGCGGGCCTCGGTCCACACGGCGGGCAGGCCGAGTTGGAGCGAGGAGATGCCGCCCCAGGCGGTGGCGAAGTCGCCGGTCTTCAGCTCGGCGGTGGCCGGGGAGTGGTCGGAGACGACGCAGTCGATCGTGCCGTCGGCGAGGGCGGCCCACAGCAGGTCCCGGTTGCCGGCCTCGCGGATGGGCGGGCAGCACTTGAACTCGGTGGCGCCGTCGGGGATCTCCTCCGCCGTGAGGGTGAGGAAGTGCGGGCAGGTCTCGGCGGTGACGGGCAGGCCGGCGCGGCGGGCGGCGGCCAGGGCGGGCAGCGCGCCGGCGGAGGAAAGGTGGAGTACGTGGACGCGGGTGCCGTGCCGCTCGGCGAGCGCGACGACCCGGGCGACGGCCCGGTCCTCGGCGGCGCGCGGGCGGGAGGCGAGGAAGCCGGCGTAGCCGCGGCCGGCGGCCGGCGGGGCGCCGTCGAGTACGCCGGGGTCCTCGGCGTGGACGACGAGCAGCGCCCCGAGGCGGGCGGCCTCGGCGGCGGCGCTTTCCACGTCGGCACCGGCGAGCGGGGGGAACTCCTCGACGCCGGACGGGGAGAGGAAGCACTTGAAGCCGAAGACGCCGGCGGCGTGCAGCGCTTCGAAGTCGGCGGTGTTGCCGGGGACGGCCCCGCCCCAGAAGCCGACGTCGATGTGCGCCCGGGGCCCGGCCACGGCCCGCTTGACGTCGAGCGCGCGGGCGGTGGTGGTGGGCGGCAGGCTGTTGAGCGGCATGTCGATCAGGGTGGTGACGCCGCCCGCGGCGGCGGCCCGGGTGGCGGTGGCAAAGCCCTCCCACTCGCTGCGGCCGGGGTCGTTGACGTGGACGTGGGTGTCGACGAGGCCGGGCAGCAGCGCGTCGCCGCCGCAGTCCTCGGCGCGGGCGCCGGGCGGCAGGGCCGTGTCGTACGGCAGCACGGCGGCGATCCGGCCGCCGGCGACCGCGACGGCGGCGGGCCGCTCGCCTTCGGGGGTGACGACGCGGCGGGCGCGCAGCAGCAGTTCGACGTCCGGCACCCGGTCCCCTCTCGGCGGCCCCCAGCTTCAACGTTCTGTTGAAATGCACTGTCGCCGCAGGTGCCCGCCTCGTCAAGGGCGGCCCGCCGGGCGATTTGACGGATTCCACATGCTGAAAGCCGGATTCCGGGCGGTTAAGCTGCGGTCGCACCCGTACGGAAGGAACCGCGAACGTGGCCCGCAGCCCCGATGAGCCCAGGCCGCCCGCCGGTGGCGGCGTCCAGTCCCTGGAGCGCGCCTTCGACCTGCTGGAGCGGATGGCCGACGCGGGCGGCGAGGTGGGGCTGAGCGAGCTGGCCGGCAGCAGCGGGCTGCCGCTGCCGACCATCCACCGCCTCATGCGCACCCTTGTTGCCACCGGCTACGTACGCCAGCAGCCCAACCGTCGCTACGCGCTGGGCCCACGGCTGATCCGGCTCGGCGAGAGCGCGTCCCGGCCGCTGGGCACCTGGGCGCGCCCGCACCTGGCGCGGCTGGTGGAGGAGACCGGCGAGACGGCGAACATGGCGCTGCTCGACGGGGACGAGGCCGTGTACGTGGCCCAGGTGCCGTCGCGGCACTCGATGCGGATGTTCACGGAAGTCGGCCGGCGGGTGCTGCCGCACTCGACAGGGGTCGGCAAGGCGCTGCTGGCGCACCTGCCGGACGAGGAGGTACGGGCCCTGCTGGCCCGTACCGGCATGCGTCCGGCGACGGAGAAGACGATCACCTCACCGGACGCCTTCCTGACGGCACTTGCCGCCGTCCGCGCGGACGGCTACGCGGTGGACGACAACGAGCAGGAGATGGGCGTGCGCTGCCTGGCCGTCGCGGTGCCGGAAGCACCGACGGCGGCGGCGATCTCGATCTCCGGGCCCGCGGGCCGGGTGACGGAGGAGGCGACGGCGCGGATCGTGCCGGTGCTGAAGAAGGTCGCCCGGGAACTGTCGGCGACCCTCGCGGACGCGGACTGACCGCGGCTCCGACGACGGGGTTGTAGTGGGGCGGCGGGGTGCGTCTGGTTGAGCAAAACTCGGGCCACGTAGGCGATTTGACCCGGTTTCGAGGGCGGGTTACCGCGTGTTTGTCACGGCGGCGTTCACCGGGGCGGGTTGGGTGACGGCAGGCGGTTGGCCAGCTCGGCGACGTGCTGGTGGAGCTGGTCCAGCGGCCGGGTTGCCCCGCCGTCGGGACAGTCGAAGGACGTGATGATGCCGGACACCAGGGCCAGGGACTCGTGGATACGGTCCGCGGCACGGCCGGGATCCCGCAGCAGCCGCATCGGATCGACGCCCAACGCGGCTGCGAGGGCCTCAACAACCGCGTCACTGGGCATGCGACCTCCGCGTTCTACCGCGCGGACCATCCCGTGGGACACCCCGGAGATCGCGGACAGGTCACGTTGGGTCATTCTGCGCGCGAGGCGGGCTGTCTTCACCCTGCCGCCCACCGCGCGCGCCGTCGACGCGGGCATAACCGAACTCCATTCGCGCTACCGCGGCGAACGCTGCCCACACCCACACGTGCGGATACGCGAAACGGCCTGCCCGGGTGACCAGCAGGCCGTTTCGCACATCAGTCCGAGATGATCGCCGTAAGCTCGGTGAGGGTGCCGATGCGCCAGTCCGCAGCGCGCACCGCCTCGGGATTATCCGCCCACCAGTGCCCCCACGGGCCGCGCCGCAGATGAGCCGCCCGCATGCCCGCCCGCTTCGCTGGGAACAGGTCGTTGCGCGGGTGGTCACCGACATACGCCGTCTCTCTCGGCTCTGCCTGCGCTACCTCCAGCACGCGGTCGAAGAACGCTGCGGCGGGCTTGGCGACACCCCACTCCCCGGACGTGATGATGAGATCGGCCGGCAGGTCGAGCGCTCGCAGCAGCTTACCCGCCCGGATCGTCTGGTTCCCGGCGACGATCACGCGCACGCCGAGCTTGCGCAGGCCGCGGAGTGCTCCGCGTACATCCGGGTAGAGGTCCTCCTCTGCAAGCTGCTCGCCGCGGCCGGCCTCCTCGCGGGCAACGCGCTCGGCATCGCGTCGATGCCGGGGCGCAGCAGGCGCAGCGCATCGGCGTTGTCGCGGCCGGCTGCGACCGCGGCGCCGACGAGCGCAGACATGGTGTGCCGAGGGACGCCGAGCCAGTCGGCCTATCCCGCCCAGTGGCGGTCGTCACGGACCAGGGTCTCCCCGACGTCGAGGACGATCGTCTCCATCACAGGCGCAGCCTGGGCTCCGGCACAGACCGGGCGGGTGCACGGCCCTCACCTCCCACCGCCAGCTTCGCGTCGGCACCAGCGGATGACGGCGGATTGATTCCCCGGCACCGTAGCGCCCGAACCCGTGAGATGTTGAGCCAGGCAGGTCACCGCAGTTGGAGGAGGCGCCCATGGCGCGGCTGGTCCTGTGGGACATCGACCACACTCTGATCGACACCGGCGGTGTCGGCCGTGAACTGTCCGCTACCGCGTTCTACGAGGTCACCGGTCAGGCGATGGAGAGGCAGGCGAAGGTCGACGGCATCACCGAGTCGGTCATCTTCCGCGAGACCGCACGCCTGCACGGCCTTACCACCGATCGAAGCACCTTCGAGCGCTTCGCACGCGCCCTCACCGAGCAGCACCTGAAGCGCGCTGGCGATCTACGCGAGCGGGGCCACGCACTCGCCGGCGCCGCCACGGCCCTTGACGCCCTCGCCGACGACGCCACGCTCACACAGTCGGTCGTCACGGGCAATGTCCGTGCCGTCGCCGAGATCAAATTGCAGGTCTTCGGACTGGACCGGCATTCCCGGGCGGCGTACTCGGCGTCGATGTCGATGCCCGGCCGCAACAGCCGCAAGGCGTCGGCGCTGTCCCGCCCATGGGCGACCGCGGCACCGACCCGGCCGGCCGCCGCGAGGGCACCGCGCCCTCCGGGCGATGCCGAACCAGTAGAGCCAGCAATGCGTCAGGAACCGATTCGAAACGGGAAATTCAGATGAACGGGAAGATCGGCACCGCTGAATCCCCCGTCGCCGGGCTCCTGCTCGCCGCGGGCGGGGGGCGGCGGCTCGGGGGGCGACCCAAGGCGCTGCTGCCTGCCGGGCCCGCCGGCCGGCCGCTGGTGGAGCAGGCGGCCGGCGTGCTGCGGGCGGCGGGCTGCACGCCGGTGCACGTGGTGCTGGGGGCGGCGGCGGATGCGGTACGGGCCGGGGCGCGGCTGACCGGCTGCGTACCGGTGCTGAACCCCGACTGGGAGTCGGGCATGGGCTCGTCACTGCGGGCCGGGCTGGCGTCGCTGGAGCCCACGTCCGCCGCGGCGGCGGTGGTGCTGCTCGTCGACCAGCCGCGCATCGGGCCCGCCGCGGTCGCCCGGCTGACCGCCGCGTACACCGAGCGGGGCGCCGAGCTGGCGGCGGCCACGTACGACGGGGTACGCGGCCACCCCGTGCTGCTGGCCCGCCAGCGCTGGCCGGAGGCCGCCGCGGGCGCCACCGGCGACCGGGGCGCCCGCGACCTGCTGGCCCGCGCGGCGCGCCGCGGCACACTGGTGCTGGTGGAGTGCGGCGACGTGGCCGCACCCGACGACGTCGACACACCCGCGGACCTGGCGCTGCTCGACGAGCCGTGGGCGGGCTGACGCTGCGCGCCACCCGGCCCGTAGCGCAGGCCCGGGCGACCTCAACAGGCCGTTGAACTTCCGGGATAAGGAAACTATTCTCCACAGACCAGAAGGGTGCGGCATCCGCTTCCGGCCGCCCACGCCCGTTCCGCTGCGCCCGGCACCCGTGCCGCCCAGACGAAAGGTATGGACAGCCATGTCCGCAGTCGTCGCCGCCGCCGAACCCGCGCCCCGCCAGGACGACGTCCTCACCGACGCCGCCCTCGCCTTCCTCGCCGCACTCCACCGCAGGTTCAACCCCCGCCGCGACGAACTCCTCGCCCGCCGCGCCGAACGCCGCGCCGCCATCGCGCGCACCGCCACCCTCGACTTCCTCCCCGAGACCGCCGCCGTCCGCGCCGACGGCACCTGGCGCGTCGCCCCCGCCCCGCCCGCGCTCCAGGACCGCCGGGTGGAGATCACCGGTCCCACCGACCGCAAGATGACGATCAACGCCCTCAACTCCGGCGCGAAGGTCTGGCTCGCCGACTTCGAGGACGCCTCCGCGCCCACCTGGGAGAACGTCATCGGCGGCCAGGCGAACCTGACCGACGCCTATGAGCGCCGCATCGACTTCACCGACCCGGCCTCCGGCAAGTCCTACGCCCTGAAGCCGGCCGCGGAACTGGCGACCGTCGTCACCCGGCCGCGCGGCTGGCACCTCGACGAGCGGCACCTCACCGTGGACGGCCGCCCCGTGCCGGGCGCGCTGGTCGACTTCGGGCTGTACTTCTTCCACAACGCCCGGCGGCTGCTCGACCTCGGCAAGGGCCCGTACTTCTACCTGCCGAAGACCGAGTCGCACCTCGAAGCCCGCCTCTGGAACGAGGTGTTCGTCTTCGCCCAGGACTACTGCGGCATCCCGCAGGGCACCGTGCGGGCCACCGTCCTGATCGAGACCATCACCGCCTCGTACGAGATGGAGGAGATCCTCTACGAGCTGCGCGACCACGCCTCCGGCCTCAACGCTGGACGCTGGGACTACCTCTTCTCGATCGTGAAGAACTTCCGCGACGGCGGGGAGAAGTTCGTGCTGCCCGACCGCAACGCCGTGACGATGACGGCCCCGTTCATGCGCGCGTACACCGAGCTGCTGGTACGCACCTGCCACAAGCGCGGCGCGCACGCGATCGGCGGCATGGCCGCCTTCATCCCCTCCCGCCGGGACCCGGAGGTGAACGAGGCCGCCTTCCAGAAGGTCAAGGCCGACAAGGACCGCGAGGCGCGCGACGGCTTCGACGGCTCGTGGGTCGCGCACCCGGACCTGGTGCCGATCGCCATGGAGTCGTTCGACGCGGTGCTCGGCGACCGGCCGCACCAGAAGGACCGGCTGCGCGAGGACGTGTCCGTGGCCGCCGCCGACCTCATCGCGGTCGACTCGCTGGACACGCGGCCGACGTACCCGGGCCTGGTCAACGCCGTGCAGGTGGGCATCCGTTACATCGAGGCGTGGCTGCGGGGGCTGGGCGCGGTGGCCATCTTCAACCTCATGGAGGACGCCGCCACCGCGGAGATCTCCCGCTCGCAGATCTGGCAGTGGATCAACGCGGGCGTCGTCTTCGACGACGGCCGGCGGGTGACCCCTGAGCTGGTGCGGCAGATCGCGGCGGAGGACCTCGCGGGCCTGCGGACGGAGCTGGGGGCGGAGGCGTTCGCGGCGGGGCGGTGGCAGCAGGCGCACGACCTGCTGCTGCGGGTCGCGCTGGACGCGGACTACGCGGACTTCCTGACGCTGCCGGCGTACGAGCTGCTGGACTGACGCGCGCGGGGCGCCGCGGGCCGCGGGCCGCCCGCGGGCCCCCTCTGGCGCAGTGGGGGCGGTACGTGGTCGCATGCTGCCCATGACCGACGAGACGACCGAGCACAACTCCCCCGACTCCGCCGGCGCCTCCGACTCGGGCGGCGCCCCCGGCACCGCACGTGCCGCCGTCGCCGGCCGCTTCCGCGGCCTGCTCGACGACCTCGACCGGACCTCCGGCGCGGCGGTCGCGGGCGCCGCCACGCTGATCCTCGACGCCGTCGCCGCGGGCGGCCTGGTGTACGCGGCCGGGGCCGGGCACTCGCTGGCGATGGTCTGCGAGACGTTCTACCGGGCGGGCGGCCTGGCCTGCGTACGCCCCGTGTGGGACCCGGAGATCCTGCCGCTGAACGGGGCGACGGCCAGCACCGCCGCGGAGCGGCGGCCGGGCTCGGGGCGGGCGATGGTGGATCGGGTGAAGCCGGGGCCGGACGACGTGATGGTGGTCTTCTCCACCAGTGGCCGCAACCCGTATCCGGTGGAGATAGCGCAGGAGTGCACGGCTCGCGGGGTGCCGGTGGTCGCGGTGACGTCGATGCCGGCGTCCGCGAGCGCGACGGCGCGGGCCAGCACGCGGCTGGCGGACCACGCGGCGGTGGTGCTGGACACGTGCGTACCGCCGGGCGACGTGGTGCACCCGGTGGGGGCGCCGCACACGGCGGCGGTGTCGACGGTGCTGGGGGCGTATGTGTGGGCGCTGCTGCTGGCGGAGCTGGATGAGCGGGCGGCGGGGCGGGGGGTGGAGTTGCCGCGGTGGGTGAGTGCGAATGTGCCGGGCGGGGATGAGGCGAATCGGCGCAACTTCACGCGGTACGGGGGGCGGATCCCGGAGCTGTAGGGGGTGGCGGGGGGTGTTCCCCTGACCCGCCCCTTCCCGAAACTCGAGGGCTGCGCCCCCGAGACCCCCGCCGGGGCTCCGCCCCAAACCCCGGGGGGGCTCCACCCCCGAACCCCCTGGGGGCTGCGCCCCCTACCCCCTGGGCTCCTGAGGCGGGCCCCCGGCCCAAGCCCGGTGGCTCCGCCCCCGAACCCCCCGGGGCTGCGCCCCCAACCCCCTCGGCTCCTGAGGCGGGCCCCCGGCCCAAGCCCGGTGGCTCCGCCGCGAACCCCACCACGGGCTCCCGCCCCCAGCCCCCTCCTGAAGGGCTCCGCCCCCCTACCCCTGGCCCTCCGGGCTCCGCCTCCGAACCCCCCGGGAGCCGCGCCGTGCGGTGGTCCTGCCTCTCCCCCTCAGCCCTCCGCCGTCACCCGCGCCAGTCTTCTCGCCTGGTCCCTCGTCGCCCGCGCCACCGACTCCTCGTCGACCGTGACCAGCCTGCCCTCCTCCACCACCGGCTTCCCGTCGACCAGCGACAGCGTCACCGGCGCCGGCGCGCCCATGACCAGCGCCGCCACCGGGTCCGCGATCGACGCGTGGGCCAGGCCGTCGAGTTTCCACAGCACCAGGTCCGCCAGCTTGCCCGGCTCCAGGGAGCCGATCGCGTCCGCGCGGCCCAGGACCTGTGCGCCGCCGTACGTGCCGAGGCGGAGTGCCTGGCGGGCCGTCAGGGCCTTCTCCCGGTGCGCGCCCAGCCGGTTGATCAGCAGCGCGTTGCGCAGCTCCGTGTGCAGTTCGCCGGACTCGTTCGACGCGCTGCCGTCCACGCCCAGGCCGACCGGGACGCCCGCCGCCAGCATGTCCGGGACGCGGGCGATGCCCGCGGCCAGGCGGGCGTTGGACGACGGGCAGTGGGCGACGCCCGTGCCCGTGCGGGCGAAGGCGGCGATGTCGGCGTCGGTCATGTGGACGCAGTGGGCCATCCACACGTCGCCGCCGAGCCAGCCGGTGGACTCGAAGTAGGCCGTCGGGCCCATGCCGAACCGCTCGTGGCAGAACTTCTCCTCCTCCACCGTCTCGCTGCCGTGCGTGTGCAGCCGTACGCCCTTGCGCCTCCCCAGCTCCGCGCCCTGGCGCAGCAGTTCCGTGGAGATGGAGAACGGCGAGCAGGGCGCCGCCGCGACCTGGACCATCGCGTCGTACGACGGGTCGTGGTGCTCGTCGATGACCGCCTCGGTGGCCGTCAGCGCGCCGTCCAGGGTCTCGACGGCGAAGTCCGGCGGGAGGCCGCCGGCGGTCTCGCCGAGGTCCATGGAGCCGCGGGCGAAGGTGAAGCGGACGCCGGTCTCGCGGGCGGCGCGGATGATGGCGCCGGCGAGGTCGCCGGCGCCGCGGGGGTAGACGTAGTGGTGGTCCGTCGCGGTGGTCACACCGCCGCGGGCGAGCATGGCGAGTGAGCCCTGCGCCGCGGCGTGGCACATCGGCTCGTCGATGCGCGCCCAGGTCGGGTAGAGGGCGACGAGCCAGTCGAAGAGGTTGGCGTCCTGGGCGAGGCCGCGGGTGAGCCACTGGTAGAAGTGGTGGTGGGTGTTGACGAGTCCGGGGGTGGCCAGGTGGCCGGTGGCGTCGATCCTGCGTGTGACGCCGTCGAGTCCGGCCGGTGCCGGGCCCGCGCCCACCGACTCGATCCGGTTGCCGGCGACGACGACGTGCCCGGAGGCGTGCTCCGTGCCGGCGGCGTCCACGGTGGCGATCGCGCAGTTCTCGACGACGATGCGGCGTGCTGCCATGGGTTCCTCGGCTTCCTGGACCGGCCGGACGGGGGCCGGCGGTCAGAGGTTGGTCATGTCGTCGGGGATCCGGGCGTCCGCGCCGGGGCGCAGGACGGTCGCCTCTATCAGACCGTACGGGCGGTCGGCGGCGAAGTAGACCGCGCCTTCTGCGGCGTCGTTCGTCAGCCCGAAGGGTTCCAGGTCGACGCGGAAGTGGTGCTTGTTGGGCAGGGAGAAGCGGATCTCCTCGATCTCCGGGCGGTGTTCGACGACCCGGGCGCCCATGGCGTACAGGCTCTGCTGGAGCGAGAGCGAGTAGGTGTCGGCGAAGGCGGCCAGCAGGTGGTGCGCGGTCTGCTCGTACGACTCGTCCCAGGCGGGCGGCTGTTCGCCGGCGGCGCCCGTCCAGCGGTGCCGCCACCACGCGGAGACCTCGGTGGCCAGGACGCGGTCGTAGTCCTCCTTCAGCGTCGTGTACGCGTCCTTGGCGTAGCCCCAGAACTCCGAGTCGGTGGTGTTCATGACGACCAGGCCCCTGAGCCCGCCGAGGACTTCGAAGCGCTCGCCGTCGAAGGTGACCTGGGCGAGGCGGGTCTCCCGGCCGCGGCGTACGAAGGAGTGGCCAGTGGGGGTGCCCCCGCCAGTGGGGGTGCCCCCGCCAGTGAGGGCGTAGCCGGTGGGGGAGAGGGCGTAGCCGGTGGGGGAGAGGGCGTAGCCGGTGGGGGAGAGGGCGTAGCCGGTGGGGGAGAGGGCGTAGCCGGTGGGGGAGAGGGCGTCGATCCGGTCCCAGGCGTACTCCTCGACGCGGATGCGGGCGCGGTGGACCGGCTCCCGGGTGTCGGTGAAGTGCCGGGCGAGGTGGACGGCGAACGCCTCGGGGGACGCGATGCCGTGGCTCCTGGCGAAGGCGTACACGGTGTTCTTGACGGTGTCGGTGGGGAGTACGTGGGCGTTGGTGCCGCGGTAGTGGACCTCGTCCAGGTCGCCGGCCAGGGCGACGGAGACGTTGAGGTCGCGGACGTGGTGGGTGCCGCCGTCGCGGGTGACCTTGACGACGCGGGTCTCGGCCTTGCCGTACTGGTTGCGGCCGAGCACCGCGGCGCGGGCGGGCTGGGGGCGGTCTGCCATCTGCTAGCTCCCTCGGTATACGGAGTAGCCGAACGGGGTGAGCAGCAGCGGCACGTGGTAGTGCTCCCCGGGGCCGACGGCGAAGACGACCGCCACCTCCGGGAAGAACGCGCCGCTGTCCCGGTGCGCCGGGGCGTCCGGCCCGTTGCCGGCTGCCGGTGCGCTGAGGTACGGGCCGGTGGCGAAGACCAGCCGTACGCGGGTGGTGCCCGCCGGCAGCGCCGGGAGGTCCCGGACGCGGCCGTCGGCGTCGGTGACGGAGGCGCCGTGGACGGTCCAGCCGCCGGTGCCCCGGTCGCCGTCCCCGCCGCTGTCCCCGCCGCCGCCGGTTCCGCCGGCCGCGACGGAGAGTTCGACCGCGACGCCCACGGCGGGGCGGCCGACGCTGGTGTCCAGGATGTGCGTGGAGACGGACGTGGCGCCGACGCTCATGGTCAGGCTCCTTCTGCTTCGACGAGGCGGGTCAGCCGGATCCGGTTGATCTTGCCCAGCTCGCCGCGCGCGATCTGCCTCTCCCGCTCCGGCGCGTTGCCGAGGCGCGCGCGCAGCGCGTCGCGCATCCGCCCGGCGCGCAGGCCCGTCGCGCAGATCAGGAAGACGTGCCCGAACCGCTCCTGGTACGCGAGGTTCAGCTCCGCCAGCTCGGCCCGCAGCTCCTCCGGCGCCCCCGCCATGCCGCGCTGCTCGCGCGCCGCGGCCGGGTCGCCCGGCGTCGGCCGGCCGATGGGCGGGTGCCCGGCCAGCGCCTCGGCCAGCGCGGCGTCGTCGAGCGCGGCGAGCGCCGCGTCGGCGGCGGCGTACAGGCGGGCGGGGTCCGGGTAGGGGCGGCCGGCGGCGACGGCCGCGATCCAGGGGCCGGCCGCGCACACCTCGCGCAGCAGCGCGGTGACGGCCTGTTCTCCGGCGGAGTTGAGCCGGGCGAGGCCCGGCGGCACACGGGAAGTCACAGCCGCAAGTTAGGAGCCCCGGCGGACCACGTCAACAGTTTGTTGAATTACCGGGTCAGCCGTCGTGCGGCGGCGGCCCCTGCCGGCCTTCCCGGTTCAGATAGTTGTAGATGGTGAACCTGCTGACGCCCAGCGCGCCGGCCACCGTCTCCACCCCGTGCCGTACGAAGAACGCGCCGCGGGTCTCCAAGGCCCGTACGACCTGCTGCTTCGTCCTGCGGTCGAGCTGCGCGAGCGGCACCCCGTGCCGGCGCTGCAGCTCCACGAGCATGTGGTCAAGCGAGTGCGCCAGATGCGGCAGCCGGACCGCCACCGTCTCGCGGCCCTCCCAGGACAGCACGACGTCGTCGCCCTCCGCCGCCTCGGGCGGGAGGAGTTCCCCGCCCATCGCGTCGACGAGCGGCTTGACCGCGGCGACGAACGGGTGGTCCGCGGGCACCGTCATACGCTGTCCTTCCCCGGCCCCTCCGGCGCGTCTCCGACGACGCTCACCTGCAGCGAGATACGGGTGGCCCCGGACGCCAGCGATCTGCGCAGCAGTTCGTCCACCGCGTCGAGCACCACCTCGGCACCGCCCTCCCCGCTGGTGCCGAACGGGCCGACGTCCACGGCGTCGAGCCCCGCCGACTCCACCAGGTCCCGGGCCGCCACCGCGTGCGGCGGGGGCTCCTCCAGGTCGAAGGGTTCGGTCGTGAACTCCACCCTCAGTCGCATCCGAGCAGCATACGTGCGCCGGTCACGGCGCCGCGCCGGCCGGGCGGCGCCGGGGCCCCGCTCCCAGGCGCCCGGGACAGCGGGTTGCCTAGCGTAGCCGCGTGATTCCGGGAGGTAATCCATGACAAGGACCCTGCGGGTGGCCGTCGCCGGCGCCGGGCTCGGCGGGCTCGCCGCCGCGGCGGCGCTCGTCCGGCAGGGCCTGGAGGCCGTCGTCTACGAACAGCGGCCCCGGCTGCCGGAGGACGAGACGGCGCTGCATCTGGCGCCCAACGGCAGCCGCGTCCTGCAGCGTTGGGGCCTGGGCGCCCAGTTGCTCGCGCTCGCCGTGCAGCCGGTCGCGCTGGAGTTCCGCGAGTGGAGCGACGGCTCGCTCACCTGGCGGCAGCCGCTCGGCAGACTGGGCCCGGGTGCCTTCGCGGCCCCGTACTGCACGCTGCTCACCGACGAGCTGTACGACCTGCTCCTGGCCCGCCTGCCGCAGGAGCGCATCCGGCTGGGCCGCCGGCTGTCCGGGTTCCGTCAGTCGGCGGACGGCGTGGAGCTGCAGTTCGCGGACGGGGGGACCGCGACGGCCGACGTGCTGGTGGGCGCCGACGGCATGCGCTCGCTGGTGCGCTCCCGGCTGGTCGGCACGCCCCGGCGCGTCTACCACGGCACCACCGCCTACAGCGGTGCGCTGCCCGCCGACGACGTGCCGGGGGTGGCCCGCGACCGGGTCACGGTCTGGCTCGGCCCCCAGGCCCGCGTGGTGGGTGCGCCGGTGGCGCAGGGCGAGCAGCTCGGCTTCGTCGCCGTGGTGCCGTCCCGGAGCCGTACGCTCCCGCAGCAACCGGCCCGGGGCCGCACCGCTTTGGACGCTGCCGGGCTGGCGGCGGACTTCGGCGGCTGGGCGCCGGACGTCAAGGCGATCACGGCCGCGGCCGGCGGGGTGCGATCGTGGACGCCGTACGACCACGCGCCGCTCAAGCGCTGGGGCAGCGGGCGCGTCACGCTCCTCGGCGACGCCGCGCACCCGATGCTGCCGTACCACGGGCAGGGCGTCAGCCAGTGTCTGGAGGACGCCGTGGCCCTCGCGCACCACCTGGCCACGGCCCCCGCTCCCGTGCAGGCCCTGCGCCGGTACGAGGCCCTGCGGCTGCCGCACACGGCCCGGGTGCAGCTCGGCTCGCGCGCGAACGCCTTCCGGCCGGCCGCCGTGCCGGACGTCACCTGGGCACAGGTCTACGACATCGAGGAACACCTGCCGACCTGACGGCATATCAGAACTCCGGTGCTCCGTCGTGGGGGGCGGGGCGCCGGGGCGGACGGCCCGGCGGTCGGCACCGGGCCGTCCGGCCGCGAGCGGCCGGCGGGCGGCGGTCCGGCGGGCGGTGCGACTGGGCCTCGCATCCCCGCCCCGCCCGCCTCCGGCCCGCCACACCCGCACGCCGGTCCGAGACGGCGCGCGGCCTCGTGGCACTCGCGGCCTGTACGGGCCCCTTCCCCCGTTTCGCGTGGCGGGGGAAGGGGCTTGTCTCCGGCCTGAGTTGCACCCCCCGTGACGAAGTGGTGACGCACCGCCGGGTATCGTCACGCCGGCAGGGGGCCAGGGACGGGGCGTGTGCACATGTCGATCCGAGTCGTGGTCGCCGACGACCAGGCGCTGCTGCGCGGCAGCTTCCGGGTGCTGGTCGAGACGGCGCCCGGGCTCAGCGTGGTGGGCGAGGCGGCGACCGGGGCGGAGGCGGTCGCGCTGGCGGCGGCGGAGCAGCCGGACGTGGTGCTGATGGACGTACGGATGCCGGAGACCGACGGCATCGAGGCGACGCGGCAGATCTGCGGCTCCCCCGCGACGGCCGGGGTGCGGGTGCTGATCCTGACGATGTTCGACCTCGACGAGTACGTGTACGGGGCGCTGCGCGCAGGCGCGAGCGGCTTCCTGCTCAAGGACACCCCGCCGGCGGAGCTGCTGCGTGCGATCCGCGTCGTGGCCCGCGGGCAGGCGCTGCTGGCGCCGTCGGTGACGCAGCGGCTGATCCGCCACTTCAGCAGGCTGCCGGAGCCGCTGCCGGACCTGCCGCGGGATCTGACGAGGGTGACGGTGCGGGAGCAGGAGGTGCTGGTGCTGGTGGCCCGCGGGCTGGCGAACGGCGAGATAGCCGAGCGGCTGGGGCTCAGCCTGCCGACGGTGAAGTCGCACGTGAGCCACCTGCTGACGAAGCTGGACGCCCGGGACCGTATCCAACTGGTCATCACCGCCTACGAAACCGGCCTGGTGACCCCCTCCCGCCGCTGACCGGCCCGGGTCACTCCCCCAGCCCGGCCTCCCGGGCGCGCAGCATCGCCGCGATCCGGTCCTTGACGCCGAGCTTCGTGAAGATATTCGAGATGTGGTTGCGTACCGTCTTCTCCGACAGCACCAGCTCCCGCGCGATGCTCCGGTTGTTGCAGTTGCGCGCGATCAAGTCGAGCACCTCCCGCTCCCGCTGCGTCAACTGCGGAAACGCCCCTCCCGCCGGCACCGTGTGCAGCGCGGAGAAGTAGCGGCTCAGCCGCTGGGCCACGGCCGGGCTGAAGACGGCGCCGCCCGCGGCCACGCACCGCAGCGCGCCCAGCAGTTCCGCCCGCGACGCGCCCTTGTCCAGGTAGCCGTACGCGCCCGCGCGCAGCGCCGCGACCACCGCGTCGTCCTCCACCGACGCCGACATCACCAGCACCCGAGGCGACGGCCCGCCGCGGCCGGGGGTGTTGAGCCGCCGGGTCGCCTCCACCCCCGAGCAGCCCGGCAGATGGAGGTCCATCAGCACGACGTCGATACGCGCGTCCGGCTCCGCCAGCGCCGCCAGCGCCTCCTCCCCCGCGCCCGACTCGCCCGCGACCTGGAGGTCCGGCACGTTCTCCAGCGCCACCCGCACCCCGTCCCGGAAGACCGGGTGGTCGTCCACGACGTACACCCGCACCACGCTCATGCCGGCCCTCCCGGCAGCAGCGCGCGCACCAGCGTCCCGTGCGGCAGGTCCGTGCGCGGCAGGATCCGCAGCGTGCCGCCCACCTCCTCCGCGCGCCGGGCCATCGACGCGATGCCCAGGCCCAGGGGGCGCCGCGGCGGACGTCCCGGGCCGTCGTCGGCGATATCCAGGCGCAGCGCGGTGGCCGAGGTCCACACCCCGAGCTGGACGCTGCGGGCCGCGGCGTGCCGCAGCGCGTTGGTCAGCCCCTCGGCGGCGATACGGTACGCGGCGACCTCCACCGCGGGGTGCAGCGCGCGCAGCCGCCGCGGCACCCGGGCCCGTACCCGGGCGCCCGTGCCGTCGTGGCGGTCGGCGAGGCGGACGAGCGCGCCGGCGAGGCCGGACTCGGCCAGGTCGGGCGGGCGCAGGTCGTCGATGACCGAGCGGATCTCGGCGTTGATGCCGGCGGCCGTGCGGGCGGCGTCGGCGACGAGCCGGCGGCCCCTGGGCTCGTGCGCGAGCAGTTCGGCCGCCGCCTCCAGCCGCAGCCGGATGCTGGCGAGGTTGCCGCCGAGGCCGTCGTGCAGATCGCGGCGGAGCCGGTGGCGCTCGGCCTCACGGGCGGCGACGACCTGGTCGCCGCGGCGGCGCAGCTCCTCGCGCAGCACCAGCGCGGCGACCATCGGGGACAGTTGCTCCAGGTACGTGTCCAGGTCGCAGCCGCGCGGCGGCGCGTAGCAACTGAACACCCCGTAGACCTCGCCCTGGTGGACCAGCGGCCGGCGCACCGCCGGGGCCGCGGACTCGCCGGCCCGGGCCCGGCAGCCGGCCGCGGCGCCGCGCCGCAGCGTGCGCAGGGCGGCACCGGCGGCGCCGAGGTGGGCGACCGCCAGCTCGCAGGCCAGCGTGGCCGCCTCCGCCGGCCGCACGTCGTCGCGTATGCGTGCGGCGAATAATCGCAACGCGGCCTGGGCGCCCGGCTCGGGGCGCTCCTCCGCCACGGCATGACTCTGCACCGTGTCACCATCGCTTCCCCCCCGCTGCCTGTGGGTGTCACCATCCCCCGGGTTCAGGGCCCGGGGTCCGCGGGCCCGGACGGAGATCGGCGGTGGCCGCGCTGCCGACGCGTGGCAGCCGCGGCGCGCCGCAGAGTCCGGCAAGGACCATAAGGGGCACAGGGTGCCATGCGCCTCCTTCTCAAGTAGGTCATCCTCACGCACGATAGGCGCGGCAGCACGTTCGGTGACCCCTGGTCCGCCCCGGCCCGTTGCCGGCCGGCCGCGGCACCCGGGCACCGGCGCGCTGCCGCCGGCCGTGTTGCTGGACCGGCTCGCGCGCGCAGGGTACGACGGTCACACGGGTCCACCCCCGCCCCCCGCGCCCCCGGCCAGAGCAACACCCGTGAAAGGCAGGACCACCCCATGACCAACGACCCCGCACCCCGCCGGGCCGACCGCCCCGCGATCGCCTGGATCGGCCTCGGCATCATGGGCTCCCCCATGTCCGAGAACCTGATCGCGGCCGGCTTCCCGGTCACCGGCCACACCCGCACGCAGGCCAAGCTCGACCGGCTGGCGAAGGCCGGCGGCACCATCGCCGGCTCGATCGCCGAGGCGGTCGCGGACGCGGACGTGATCATCACGATGGTCCCCGCGTCCCCGGAGGTCGAGGCCGTCGCGTACGGGGCCGAAGGCATCCTGGCGAACGCCCGGAGCGGGGCGCTCCTCATCGACATGTCCTCGATCACCCCGCAGACCTCCGTGGAACTGGCCAGGAACGCCGCCGAGTACGGGATCCGGGTGCTCGACGCCCCGGTCTCGGGCGGCGAGGCAGGGGCCGTCGAGGCGGTGCTGTCCCTCATGGTCGGCGGCGAGCGGGCCGACTTCGAGCGGGCCCGGCCGGTCTTCGAGGCGCTGGGCACGACGATCGTGCACTGCGGGCCGCACGGCGCCGGCCAGACGGTCAAGGCCGCGAACCAGCTCGTCGTCGCGGCCAACATCCAGGCGTGCGCCGAGGCCGTGGTCTTCCTGGAGAAGTCGGGCGTGGACCCGCGGGCCGCGCTCGAGGTGCTCGGCGGCGGCCTGGCCGGCTCCACCGTGCTGGCCCGCAAGAAGGACAACTTCCTGGACCGCGACTTCCGGCCCGGCTTCCGCGTCGACCTGCACCACAAGGACATGGGGATCGTCACCGCCGCCGCCCGGAACGTCGGCGCCGCGCTGCCGGTCGGCACGGTCGTCGCGCAGCTCTTCGCCGCGCTGCGCGAGCAGGGCGACGGCGGCCTGGACCACTCCGCGCTGCTGCGCGGCGTGGAGCGGCTCTCCGGCCGCGAGGTCTGATCCGCAAGCCGGGCGCCGGTGCGGGCGCGGGGCGGTACGGGAGTGGCGCCCGGCGATGGACAAGTCGGCGTCAAGAGCCGGATGCGTGGGGGATGCTGGAGTGCACGACCACGTACGCCCCCGCACGTCCACGCACCACGTACGACCACCAGTCAGCCCCGAACCAGGAGCACTTTCCATGGCAGAGAGCGTGCCGGTGCGCTGCCCGGCCTGCCGGCGCGAGCACGCGTACACCCCGAGCACGTTCCCCTGCGCCTGCGGCGCCCCGCTGACGCTGCCGCTGCTGCGCGGCGGGGTGCCGGTGGAGCTGAAGCACCGCACGTGGCGGGACTCGTGGGTGACGGTGCGCTGTCCGGTCTGCGACCGGCGCGACGAGTGGCCGCGCCCGGAACTGGCCTGCGACTGCGGCACGGTGGTACGGCTGCCGGTGGCCCCCGCGCAGTCCCGCCGCCCCCGGCCGGCGCCGCCGGGTCCGCCGGGTCCGCTGGGTCCGCTGGCGCCGTCCGCGCCGGCCGCGCCCGATTCCGCGCCCCGCCCGGCGGCGGCGCCGCGGCCGGCGTTCCGGCCGGTGACGATCCGCAACGCCGGCGACGCGGTCACGGCCGCCGCGCAGTACCTGCGCTGGCTGGGCTTCACGGACCTGGTGAAGAACGAGGACCGGCCCGCCTCCGGCGTCGACGTGCGCGGCGCGGGCGTGGTCGCCCACGTCGACCCGACCACGACGCCCACCGCGCTGCGGCACGTCGAGTGCGTGTGGCTCAGCGGCCTGAACTCCTCGGCGCTCGCCGTGTTCTTCTCCCTCGCCGGCTATACCCGCGACGCCCGCAGCCGGGCCGACGAACTGCGCCTCCCGCTGTACGTGATGGACCTCACCGGCACCCCGCAGCCGGTCAACGACCCGGGGGACGAGCTGATCCGCACGGGCGCCGCGCGCCGCGGCTGACGAGGCGGCCCGGGGCAGGCGACCGGGGCCGGGGCCGGGGGCATGGGTGCCGGCGACCAAAGTATGCGGCCGGGCCGCCGCGGTCGTACGAAGGTCTCGACGCCGTCCGCGGGGAGCACCGCGCCCGGCGGACGACCGTAGATTGGCCGGTATGCCGCGTACCGCCCCGAAGCCCCGTGCCGCCGGCAGCACCCGGCGGGACCGGCTCGCCGACGCAGTCCTCGTCCTCTTCGCCGGGGCCTTCTCGTTCCTGTCCGCCGACTCGGTGCTGCCGGAGGACGGCGCCGGCGCCTCGGAGAACCTGCTCTTCGCCGAGGCGGTGGCCGCCGGCGTGGCCTGCCTGGCGCTGCTGCTGCGCCGCCGCTGGGCGCTGCCGCTCGCGGTGGCGATGCTCGTCGCCGACTCCTTCGGCCACTTCTTCATCGGCCCGACGCTGGTGGCGCTCTTCACCGTCGCGGCGCACCGCCCGCTGCGTACCACCGGCTGGGTCGCGGCCCTCGTCTTCGCCCGCCTCGTGGGGTTCCTCGCCGCCACCCCCGACCCGCAGGATCCGCGGACCGGCACCGGGGTGGCGTACTTCTCGCTGGTCACTGCGGCCATGGTCTGGGGCCTGTTCCTGCGCTCCCGCCGCCAGCTCGTCGCCTCGCTGCGGGAACGCGCCGAGCAGGCCGAGGCCGACGCGGCGCTGCGCGCGGAGCAGGCGCAGCGGCGGGCTCGGGAGGAGATCGCGCGGGAGATGCACGACGTGCTGGCGCACCGGCTGTCGCTGCTGAGCGTGCACGCGGGGGCGCTGGAGTTCAACCCGGGCGCCCCGCCCGCGGAGGTCGCCCGCGCGGCGGGCGTGATCCGCGACAGCGCCCACGAGGCGCTGCAGGACCTGCGGGACGTGATCGGCGTGCTGCGCGCCCCCGCGGGCGCGGACTCCGGCGCGGGGGCGGGGGCGGGGGCGGGCGCGGGCGCCGGGCGTCCGCAGCCGACGCTGCGGGACGTGGACCGGCTGGTGGCCGAGGCCGGCGAGGCGGGCATGCGGATCGCGTACGCGCTGGACATCGCCGCACCGGAGGCGGTAGCGGCGGCGACGGGGCGCACCGCGTACCGCATCGTGCAGGAGGGGCTGACGAACGCCCGCAAGCACGCGGCGGGCACGGAGGTGACGGTGACGCTGGCGGGCAGCGCGGAGACGGGGCTGACGGTGGCGGTGAGCAACCCGCTGCCCGGCGGGGACGGCGAGCCGGACGCCGGCCACAGCGGCGGCCGGGCCCTGACCGTGCGGGCGGATGCACGGTCAGGCCCCTGGTCCGGCGGGCTCAGGGCAGGCGGGCAGTGCCCGGACGCGACCGAGAACGGCGTCCCCGCGGCAGGTGGCTTCGTTGCAGGCAGGTGGGACCCGGGTGCTGTCGAGAGCGGCCGGAGGGTACGGGGCAGCGGCCCGGGCGCCGGGCGGGGCGTCGTCCCGCCCCGGAACGGCCGCCCCGCGGCAGGTGCGCACACGGCGGCCGGACGGGGTACCGCTGTCGCCGGCACCGGCCCGTCGGCGCCCGCGCCCGCGGCGAAGCCGTCGGGCGGCGGGTCCGGCGCCGTCGCGAGCGTGCCCGCCGCGGACCCGGGACCCGGCGGCTCTCCGAACGGCACCGCAGCCCGCGCTGCCGCGGGTGCCCCCGGTGCCGCGGGCCCCATCCCCGGCGCCGGGCAGGGCCTGATCGGGCTCACCGAACGCGCGGCACTGGCCGGCGGCCGACTGGCACACGGGGCCGACGCCGACGGTTTCCACCTGCACGCCTGGCTCCCCTACGGCCGCCCGTCCGGCACGGAATGACCTCACGCCCCCGCCCCGCACCACCGTTGACGGTCAGGAGCCCAGCCGCCTCCCCAGCACGCCACGCCGACCGGGGGACCGCTGGCGCACACCCCGGACGCGGACAGCTTCCGCCTGCGCGCCCGGCTCCCCATGCAGCCACCCGCCGCGGAACCCCGCGCCAGCCCCCGCCACCAGCTCCGGCACGGACCTCTCCCACTCCCCGAAAACGCCGCACCGACCGCCCTGCCGACCGGCACACGAGCCGCGTCCCCCGCGGAACGGGCCCCGGGCGCCGCCCGGTTAGGGTGGGCGCGTGCCCGACCAGAGCGCCGACCCCGCCGACCCTGCCGGCCCCGCTGACCCCGCCGCCCGCGTCACCGTGCTCCTCGTCGACGACGACCCCCTCGTACGGGCCGGGCTGCGGCTCATGCTCGGCGGGGCCGGCGACATCGACGTCGTGGGCGAGGCCGCGGACGGCAGCGAGGTGCCGGCGCTCGTGGCCGCACACTCCCCCGACGTCGTCCTCATGGACATCCGCATGCCCCGGCTCGACGGGCTCGCCGCGACGGAGGCGCTGCGGCGGCGCGCACAGCCGCCGGAGGTGCTGGTGCTGACGACGTTCCACACCGACGAGCACGTGCTGCGGGCCCTGCGCGCGGGCGCCGCCGGCTTCGTACTCAAAGACACCCCGCCGCGGGAGATCGTCGCGGCCGTACGCAAGGTCGCCGCCGGCGAGCCCGCGCTGTCGCCCGCGGTGCTCCAGCAGCTCATCGACCAGGTCTCCGGCCCCGGCGGCACCGGGCCCGGGCAGGCCGCCCAGCGCGCCCGCCGCCGGCTTGCCGCGCTGGGCGAGCGCGAGCGGGAGGTCGCCCTGGCGGTCGGCCGCGGCCGGTCCAACGCGGAGATCGCCGCCGAGCTGTACCTGAGCGTGCCCACCGTGAAGACCCACGTCTCACGCATCCTCACCAAGCTCGGCCTCAACAACCGGGTGCAGATCGCCCTTCTCGTCCACGACGCCGGGGAGTCCACCGGGGGACCGGCCGGGGAATCCTGAGCCGTCCGCGGTGTTGTACGGATCATGGACATCCCGCTCTCCGTGCTCGACCGGTCCCTGCGGCACACCGGCCAGGACCCGGCCGACGCGCTGCGCCGCACCGTCCGCTTCGCGCAGCAGGCGGAGGAGTCCGGCTTCCACCGCTTCTGGGTCTCAGAACACCACAGCGTCCCCGGCGTCGCCGGCTCCGCGCCGACCGTGCTGGCCGCGGCCGTCGCCGCCGCCACCTCCCGGATCCGGGTCGGCACCGGCGGCGTGATGCTGCCCAACCACCGGCCGCTGGTCGTCGCCGAGCAGTTCGGGGTGCTGGGCTCGCTCTTCCCGGACCGGATCGACATGGGCCTCGGGCGCTCCCTGGGGTTCACCGACGGCATCCGGCGCGCGCTGGGCCACGGCACGGCGGACGCGGCGGACTTCGGGGCGGCGCTGGCGGAGCTGCTGCGGTGGTTCGAGGGCACGCAGCCCGCGTATCCGGGGGTGCACGCCGTACCGGCGGAGGGGCTGCGGGTGCCGGCGTACGTGCTGGCCGTGGAGGGCGGTGCCGACATCGCCGCCGCGCACGGACTGCCGCTGGTGATCGGCGCGGGGCGGCGCCCGGAGAAGATGCTGCGGGCCGTCGGGCGCTACCGCGAGGCGTTCCGGCCCTCGGCGCAGCAGGCGAAGCCGTACGTCGTCGTGGCGCTCGCCGCCGCGGTGGCCGACACCGCGGAGCAGGCCGCAGAGCTGCTGCTGCCGGAGGCGTGGGCGACGGTCCGGTCGCGCACCCGCGGGGAGTTCCCGCCGCTGGAGCACGCGGCCCGGATACGGGCCCGTACGCTCACCGACCGCGAGGCCCGCTATCTCGACGAGGCCCGGCAGTCGCAGGTGTGGGGCACCGGCGCGCAGGTGGCCGCCGCCCTCGGCGACCTGGCCGCCCGCAGCGGCGCCGACGAGCTGCTGATCTCCCTGCACACCCCCGACGACGACGCCCGGCTGGAGTCCTTCCGGCGGCTGGCCGGGCTGAAGCTCCCGGCGCCCGCGACGGGTTGACCGCGGCCTACAGCTCCACCGCCTCCCCCGGCCGGGGCAGCCGCAGCCGGTGTCCGAGGCCAGCCGCCTCGAAGGCGGTGACGAGCGAGCCGGCGCCCTGGGTGACGTGCTCCCAGTGCTCGAAGTGCAGCGGCACCACGTCGTGCGCCCCGAGCGCCGCCGCCGCGGCGGCGGCGTGCTCGCTGGTCAGCGTGGCGTGCGTGGTGCCGAGCAGCGGGTTGCGCGCGGCGCCGGCGAAGAGCACGGCGATGTCCACCGGGCCCAGCCGGGCGGCGATGGTGCGGACCACCGCGAGCGAGGCGTTGTCGCCGCTGACGTAGACCGTGGGCAGGCCGTCGCCGGTCAGTACGAAGCCGGTGACCTCGCCGGTCAGATGCTCGCTGCCGGGCGGTCCCGGACGCGCGGGCACAGCGGTGACCCGGACCGGCCCGACCGCGTACGACTCCCACGCCGGCAGGGCCCGCACCGGCCCGCCAAGACGCTTCGCCGCCGACGCCGTGGACAGCACCAGCGGCGCGGCGGCGGCGCACGCGCGCCCGGCCCGGTCGAGGTTGTCCGGGTGCTGGTCGTGCGAGAGCAGCACCGCGTCGATCGGGCCGAGGTCGGCCGGCGCGAGCGCCGGGCCCGCGGTCTTCACCAGCCGCCGGTCGCCGACCGGGTACGCGCCGGGCGGGTCGAACGTCGGGTCCGTCAGCAGCCGGACGCCACCGAGCCGGAGCAGCGCGGTGGGGCCGCCGACGTAGTGCAAGATCGTCATGGCAGTGCCAAGGACCCGCGGACCGCCGCTATTCCGCAGCACTGAACTGCTCCCGCAGCTCAACCTTCCGCACCTTTCCGCTGACCGTCATCGGGAACTCCGCCATGATCCGCAGATGCCGCGGGATCTTGTAGTGCGCGAGCCGGTTCTCGCAGTAGTGGGCCAGCTCGCGCCGGGACAGCACGTGCTGCGGATCGCTGAGGATCACGCAGGCGAGGATCTCCTCGCCGTACTTGTCGTCCGGCACGCCCACCACCTGCACGTCGGCGATCTTGGGGTGGGTGTGCAGGAACTCCTCGATCTCGCGCGGGTAGACGTTCTCCCCGCCCCTTATGATCATGTCCTTGATCCGGCCGACGATCTCCACGCAGCCGTCGTCGCGCATCCGCGCCAGGTCGCCGGTGTGCATCCAGCGGCCGGCGTCGATCACCTCGGCGGTGCGCTCCGGCTGCTCCCAGTAGCCCTGCATGACGCTGTAGCCGCGGGTGCACAGCTCGCCGGCGGTGCCGCGGGGCATGGTGACGCCGGTGACCGGGTCGACGACCTTGACCTCGATGTGCGGCAGCACCCGGCCGACGGTGGCGGTGCGGCGCTCCAGGTCGTCCTCGCGCCGGGTCTGGGTGGAGACGGGCGAGGTCTCGGTCATGCCGTAGCAGATGGTCACCTCCGCCATGTGCATCTCGCTGACCACCCGCTTCATCACCTCGACCGGGCACGGCGAGCCGGCCATGATCCCGGTGCGCAGCGACGTCAGGTCGTACAGCGCGAAGTCGGGCAGGGCCAGCTCGGCGACGAACATGGTGGGCACCCCGTACAGCGAGGTGCAGCGCTCCTGTTCGACGGCCGCGAGGGTGGCGGCGGGGTCGAAGGAGGGGCCCGGGATGACCATGCAGGCGCCGTGGCTGGTGGCCGCAAGGTTGCCCATCACCATGCCGAAGCAGTGGTAGAAGGGCACGGGCAGGCAGACCCGGTCCTCCTCGGTGTAGCCCAGCGTCTCGCCGACGAAGAAGCCGTTGTTGAGGATGCTGTGGTGCGACAGCGTCGCGCCCTTGGCGAAGCCGGTGGTGCCGGAGGTGTACTGGATGTTGACCGGGTCGTCGCAGGACAGCAGCGCCTCGCGCTCGCGGACCCGCTCCGGGGGCACCGTGCGGCCGGCCTCGATCAGCCGGCCCCAGCCGGCGTGGCCGATGTAGAAGACGTTGCGCAGGGCCGGGCAACTGCCGCGCACCTGCTCGACCATCCGCCGGTAGTCGCTGGTCTTGTGCTCCAGGGAGGCGACGAGCAGGGAGATGCCGGCCTGGTTGAGCACGTACTCCAGCTCGTGCACCCGGTAGGCGGGGTTGATGGTGACCATCACCGCCCCGATCCGGGCCGAGGCGTACTGCACGAGCACCCACTCCGGGCAGTTGACCGCCCAGACGCCGACGCGCTCGCCCTTGGCGACGCCGCGGGCGAGCAGCCCGCGCGCCACCTCGTCGACGGCGGCACCGAACTCCGCGTAGGTCCAGCGGCGTCCGGAGGCCACGTCGACCAGGGCCTCACGGTCGGGGTGGGCGGCGATGGCCCGGTCCAGGTTGGCACCGATGGTGTCGCCCAGCAGCGCGGTGGTGCCGGTGCCGCTGGTGTAGGACGGCTCTGCGGTCATGTGTGGTCCTCCTCGCGGTACTCGTCGGCGGATCCGGCGGCGGTCGCCTCGCGCAGTTGCACGCGGCGGATCTTGCCGGAGACGGTCTTGGGCAGGTCGGCGAACTCCAGCCGCCGGATGCGCTTGTACGGGGCGAGCACGGCACGGGAGTGCGCGAAGATCGCCTGCGCCGCGGCGGCGCCCGGCTCCCAGCCCGCGGCGAGCACGATGTACGCCTTGGGCACGGCGAGCCGCAGCGGGTCGGGGGCGGGCACGACCGCGGCCTCGGCGACCGCCTCGTGCTCCAGTAGCGCGCTCTCCAGCTCGAAGGGGCTGATCTTGTAGTCGCTGGCCTTGAAGACGTCGTCGGCGCGCCCGATGTAGGTGATGTACCCCTCCTCGTCGCGGGTGCCGATGTCGCCGGTGCGGTAGTAGCCGTCGGCCATGGCCTCGGCGGTGCGGGCGGGATCGCCCTCGTAGCCCGTCATCAGGCCCACCGGGCGCGCGGCCAGGTCGAGGCAGATCTCGCCCTCGTCGGCGGGCTTGCCGCTGACGGGGTCCAGGAGCACGACGTCGTATCCGGGAGTGGGACGGCCCATGGAACCCAGCTTGACGCGCTGCCCGGGGGAGTTGGCGATCTGCACCGCGGTCTCGGTCTGCCCGAAGCCGTCGCGGATAGTCAGCTTCCAGGCCCGCCGCACGGCCTCGATGACCTCCGGGTTGAGGGGCTCACCTGCGGCGACGGCCTCGCGCGGCGGGGTGGCAAGCGCGCCCAGGTCGGACTGCACGAGCATGCGCCAGACGGTGGGCGGGGCGCAGAAAGTTGTCACGCCGCCGCGGGCCATGGCGCCCAGCAGCGCCCCGGCGTCGAAGCGCGTGTAGTTGTACAGGAAGACGGTCGCCTCGGCGTTCCAGGGCGCGAAGAGGTTGGACCAGGCGTGCTTGGCCCAGCCGGGCGAGGAGATGTTCAGGTGCACGTCGCCGGGGCGGATGCCGATCCAGTACATCGTCGCCAGGTGGCCGACCGGGTACGAGACATGGGTGTGCTCGACGAGCTTGGGCAGCGCCGTGGTGCCGGAGGTGAAGTACAGCATCAGGGTGTCGTCGGCGGCCGTCGGGCCGTCGGGCCCGAAGGCGGCGGGGGCCTCGTACGCGTCCTCGTACGGGAGCCAGCCGGCCCCGCTGCCGCCGACGGAGATGCGGGTGTAGTCGCCGGGCACTTCGGCGAACTTGCCCTCGTCGGCGGCGCGTACGAGCACGTGGCGGGCCCCGCCGCGCTCGATGCGGTCGGCGAGGTCGGCCGGGCCGAGCAGCGGCGTGGCGGGGATGACGACGGCGCGCAGCTTCATCGCGGCGAGCGCGGTCTCCCACAGCTCGGCCTGGTTGCCGAGCATGACGACGATCCGGTCGCCGGCACGCACGCCCTGGGTGCGCAGCCAGTTCGCGACGCGGTTCGAGCGCTCACTCATGCGGGTGAAACTCAGCTTCGTCTCGCTGCCGTCCTCCTCCACGATGTGGAGGGCCGTGCGCCCGTTGCCCTCGGCGATGGCGTCGAACCAGTCGAGAGCCCAGTTGAAGCGCTCCGGCCTGGGCCAGGAGAAGCCGGCGCGGGCAGCGGCGTAGTCCTCCCCGTGCTCCAGCAGGAAGTCCCGTGCGGACCGGAACTCCTCGGTCGGATTCGTTGCCGTCACATGTCCT
This sequence comes from Streptomyces sp. CNP082, assembly GCF_059570535.1. Classification (NCBI taxonomy): domain Bacteria; kingdom Bacillati; phylum Actinomycetota; class Actinomycetes; order Kitasatosporales; family Streptomycetaceae; genus Streptomyces; species Streptomyces sp. CNP082. The sequence goes on along the minus strand of NZ_JCANSZ010000007.1, from coordinate 98,133 downwards.
CCTCGTACGGCGGCGGCTCGCTAGCATCGTGCTGCGAGTGACGTACGCCTCACTACCCCCATACGGGGGTGCCCTGCGCCGGCCACGCCGGCGATCCCCCGTCAGCACCAGGGAGCAAGCGACATGCCGGAGACCGTGGACGCAGCGGAGGTGCGCGGCGCACTGGCCCGGCTGCGCCGGAGCGGCCGCGTGCCCGTCGCCTTCGGCGGGCTGATCACGGACGGCGGGCGCAAGCTGCGGATCAGTGAGCTGAGCGGGACGGTGACGCTGTCCCTGCAGGGACTCGGGGTGGCCACGGGCAACGGCCTGGGCGGCAAGGCCATCGCCTTCTCCCGGCCCTGCGCGGTCACCGACTACGCGTCGTCCCGCGCCATCAGCCACGAGTACGACGGCCCGGTGGGCGCCGAAGGGCTGCGCTCGGTGCTGGCCGTGCCCGTGGTCGTACGCGGCCGGGTGCGGGCCGTGCTCTACGGCGCGCTGCGCGACTCGCTGCCGCTGGGCGACCGGTCGCTGACCGCCGCGGTGGAGACGGCGCGCCACCTGGAGCAGACCCTCGCCGTACGCGACGAGGCCCGCCGGCTGCTCGCCGTCGCCACGCCCACCGCGCAGCGAGCGGCGGACCCCGCGGCCTGGGAGAACGTCCGCACCGCCCACCGCGACCTGCGCACGCTGGCGCCGCGTATAGGCGACGACGAGCTGCGCGCGGAACTGCTGGCGCTCTGCGACCGGCTGGCCTCGGCGGCCGTCGCCATCGCACCGCCGTCCGCCGCCGGACCGGACCGGGCGGTGCTGGCGCCGCGCGAGCTGGACGTGCTGGCGTGCGTGGCGACCGGCGCGACGAACGCGGCGGCCGGCGAGCGGCTGGGGCTGCGGCCGGAGACGGTCAAGAGCTACCTGCGCTCGGCGATGCGCAAGCTCGGCGCGCACACCCGGCTGGAGGCGGTCACCGCCGCCCGCCGGGCGGGGCTGCTGCCCTAGCCGCGGCCCGGAGGCGGGAGGCTGCGGCTCCAGACGCCCCCCGCAAGCGGGGGGCTGCGGCTCCAGACGCCCCCCGCAAGCGGGAGGCGTCATTCCCGGTGCGCGACGACGTTCACCACCCGGCCGCTGGGGTCGCGGACGAAGAACCGCCGCACCCCCCACTCCTCGTCGGTCAGCGGATGCACGATCTCCGCACCCGCGCCGCGCATCGCCTCGTGCGCCGCGTCGACGTCGGTCACCTCGATGCTCATGTCCGGCTCCACCGGGGCGGAGGCGTCCTTGTCCATAAAGATGAGCTGCGCGGTGGGATTGCCGGGCGCGGCCAGCGCCATCACCCACCCCAGGTTCATCACCTCCTCGAAGCCCAGCCGCTGGTAGAACTCGCGGCTGGCCTCGAAGGAGCCGGTCTTGATGTCGGGTACGACCCGCCTGATGCCCATGCCGCGGAGACTACCGGCCGCCGGTGACACCGCCGCCCGCGCGCGGGCGGGGCGCGCGCGTCGGGGGACGCGCATCGGGAACGCCGGGGAGCGCCGGGGGGCGTCGGGGGCGCACACGTCCGGCATGCCGCGCACCGCCGTGCGGGGGCGGCGGCCCCTGTGCGTCAGGGGCGCACGGCAGCACGGGCCTCCCCGAGGGCGACGTCGCGGCGGCCAGGCGGGAAAATGGAACCGTGGCCGAACACCCCAACCTGAGCTGGATCGCGGACGGGCGCGCGCAGACCGCCCGCTGGTACGCCGCGGGCGGCACCCCGCCGCCGCGGCGGGTGGTGCCCGCGGACGACCGGATGTGCGCCGACATCGCGTACCGGCTGGTGTGCGAGGGCACGACCGTCCTGTGGCAGGGCGACTACCACGGCGGACGCCAGCTCCTCGCCGCGCTGGGCCGCCGCATCGACCGCCGCTCTGCCCGCCGGGGCCGGCGGCCGGCCGCACCGGCGGGCGGCCGGGCGACCGGCCCTGCGGACGCCTTCCACCGGCACCGGCAGGCCCAGGGCCACCGGGCGCGCCTCCTGGGCATGCTGCTCGTCCCCCTCGAACCCGGCCCGCAGGGCCCGGTCGTGCCGCTGCGCCGGGCGCCCGACGTGGCCGGCGCGGTGGCCGCGGCGTACGGTCCTGTGACCGAGCCCGGCGCGGTCTCGCTGCGCGAGCTGCTCGGCGCAGTAGGGGCACACGAGTGGCGCCGCAAGGGCGTGGACATACCGGCGCTGGGCGCCCGCGTGCACCCGCACTACGGGGTGTTCTCGCCGGTGCGCGGCGAGTACGTCGACCTGGTGGCCGAGGCCCCGCTGCCGGCGAAGTCGCTGGCGTTCGACGTGGGCACCGGCACGGGGGTGCTCGCGGCGGTGCTGGCGCGCCGCGGGGTGGAGACGGTCGTCGCCACGGACACGGACCGGCGCGCGCTGGCCTGCGCGCGCGACAACGTCGGCCGGCTCGGCCTGACCGGGCAGGTCGAGGTGGTGGAGGCGGACCTGTTCCCGCCGGGGCGCGCACCGCTGATCGTCTGCAATCCGCCCTGGCTGCCCGCCAAGCCCACCTCCTCGCTGGAGCACGCGGTATACGACCCGGGCGGCGGCATGCTCCGCGGCTTCCTCACCGGCCTCGCGGCGCATCTGGAGCCGGGCGGCGAGGGCTGGCTCGTACTGTCCGACCTGGCCGAGCACCTGGGGCTGCGCAGCCGCGCGGAGCTGCTGGCCATGATCGAAGCGGCCGGCCTGCGGGTGGCGTCCCGCCTCGACACGCGCCCCCGCCACCGCAGGGCGACGGACACCTCGGACCCGCTGCACGCGGCGCGGGCGGCGGAGGTGACGTCGCTGTGGCGGCTGACGGTGGCGGAGTGAGCGGGTACGGGAGACCGCCGGGTGAACGGACGGCGAACGGCGGGCCCCCGTGGCCGGAAGCCGGGCCGTTCGTCCGGCATGTGGACACCGCGCAGCGCGCCGGGTCGCCCCGCTGACGGCTCTGACCGGCCGTTGTTCCAGGTGGTTCGCATGGTGCTGTCTCGCATGACGGAACACAGGTGCCAGCCGGGGCCGGGCCCCGTACCGTCGTAGCGTGGACACCTCCGGCCCCGCCCTCGCTCCGCAGACCCGACACCGGTTGTTCGTTCCCGTGCTGGACGGCAGGAGCGGGATGCGGCTGCGGATGTTCCGTACGCCGCTGGGCACGCGCACGGCGGTGGCCTTCACCAGTCAGGCCGCGCTGGTCCGCGCGCTCGGGCGGGAGCAGAAGTGGGTACGCCTCGGGGAGCCGGCGCTGCGCGCGCTGACCGCACCGCTGGGCGCCGACCGGATCACCGTCGACCCCCTGCTCACCGCCCGCCGGCCGTACGCCCACCGCCCGGGCCCGCAGGCCGCGGCGGAGCCCCCGCAGCAGCGCCGCACGCCGCCGCCCGCGTCGGCGGCCCCGCAGCCGGCGACCCACTGACACCCCGGCCGCTGCGGCGCTACCTGCGCGCCGCCTCGATCCGCAGCTCCTGCCCCCCACCCGGCACCAGCAGCTCCAGCACTCCCGCCGCCTCCGCCTCGACCTCCGCCCGCTCACCGCTCGTCAGCGGCGCGAACGTCTCCAGGTGCATCGTCACCGTGCCATCGTCCTGCGTCACCCGCCACAGCCCGCGGACGAAGCCGTCGACGAGGAAGCTGCCGAAGGCGTGGTCCCGCCGGTAGGTGCGGCGGCGGAACTCGTCCGACACGACGCGGGTGCGGTCCGCGTGCGCGAGCGTGAGGTTGTCGAACTCCCCCAGGAACCGCACGGGCGCCGGGGTCTCCGCCGCCGGCCGCGGCGCGTCGGGCAGGTCGAACAGCTCCGTCCCGCGCTCGTCGCGGAACGTACGCAGCCGCGCCCGCAGCGCCTCGAAGTACGGCCGCAGCCGCGTCACCCCGCACCACGCCTGCATATCCCGTACGGACGCGGGCCCGAAGGCGGCGAGATAGCGCAGCACGAGGCGCTCGACGTCCGGGTCGGCCGCCGGCTCCGCGCCCAGCCAGAACCGGACGGTGGCGTGCACGACCTGCCCGCCCCTCCCCCACAGCCCGCGCGGCGGCACCTGGACGAGGGGGACCCGGATACGCGCGGCGGCTTTCAGCGCGAGCAGGTCGTGCTCCGGCCACTCGCGCCGCAGCTCCTCGCCGATGTCACGCAGCGAGACGGGCCCGGGCTCGGCGAGCTCCCGGGTCCGCGCCACGAGCCGGTCGAGGTCGACGCCCGCGAGCCGGTCGCGGAAGGTCTTCAGCTCGCGCTCCAGGGCGGGAGTGCTGAAGGGGCGGAGAGTCAGCGCGTCGGCGGGGGTGTGCAGGTGGACGGTGGAGCGCAGGGTGACGAGCCGGACGACCTCCCGGCTCTCCAGCAGCGCGGACAGCGCGGCCGGGTCGAAGCCGCGCAGCCGGGCGGCGAGCGCGTGGTACGGCGGCCGGGGCGCCTGGGCCTGGAGCCCGAGCAGATGGGCTACGGCGTCGGTGAGGGGCATGTCGACGCGGGCGAGCAGCAGTTGCCGGGCCAGGAGGGCGCGGTTGAGGCTGCGGGTGGAGAGGGTGACGGGCCCCCTGGTCGCTGTCATGCCGCACACGCTACGGACCGTTGCGGTCAGTTTCTGTCCGCAAGTAGCCCGGTGCGGGACGTCGGTGCGGGGCCCGGGACGGACTGAGGGAGGATCGGGCACGGAGGCGACGACAGGGGAGACGGTGGGGACGCTCGACGGACGACGCGAGAGCGCGGCACGCGCCGGAGGCGAGGCGGAGCCGGCGGAGGCCGGAGAGCCAGGCGTCACCCCGAGGGCCGATCGGCCGCGGGGCACCGCGGGCGCCGCGCGCCAGGACACAGCCGCCGGGTCCGGGCCGGCGGAGGCCGGGAACGCGGACGGGCCGGCGGAGGCCGGGAACGCGGACGGGGCGGCGGAGGCCGGGGAGCCGGGCGTCGCTGTGGGGGCCGGTCGGCCGCGGGGGGCCGGGGGTGCCACCCGGCGGCCGGCGCGGCGGTGGCGGGTTGTTTTCGCTCTTGCCGGGGGGCTGCCCCTCCTGGCCGTCTCGGGTGTGCTCGCGTTCCGCGTCGGCGGGGGTGACGGCGTGACTCCCCTGCCGCAGTTCGCCGCCTTCCTGCCCTGGCTGCTCGTGCCCGGAGGCGCCGGGCTCGTCCTCATGGCCGCCGCCCGCAGCCGCACCGGCACCGTGTGGGCGCTCGTCGTGGTCGCCGCCACCGCCTGGTTCGTACGGCCCTACCAGTCCGCCGCCGATCCGCCCTCCTCCCCGCCCAGGGCCGAGTTCCGCCTCCTCACCGCCAACCTCAAGTTCGGCGACGCCACCGGTGCCCTGCGCGACGCGCTGCGCGCGCACGAGCCGGACATCGCCCTGGTGCAGGAGTGCGACGCCCGCTGCGTCGCCGTCCTGCGCAGCCCGGCGCTGCGTGCCGCGTACCCGCACCGCGTCATCGACGCCGGTGATCCCGCCGAGGGGTCCGCCGTCCTCAGCAGGTACCCGCTGACCCGGGAGCCCGGCGTGCGCGGCGAGCTGTCGATGCCGGCGGCCACCGCGCGGATCGCCGGCGAGCGGGTGCGGCTCCAGGTCGTGCATCCGATGCCGCCGACGCCCGGGTCCATGGACGCCTGGCGCGGCGAGCTGGGGCGGCTTCACGACGCCGCCGCGGCGCGCGGGGAGGTGCCCACCGTCTTCGGCGGCGACTTCAACGCCTCGCAGGACCACGAGGCGTTCCGCGACATACTGGACACCGGCCTCCGCGACAGCGCCATGCTGCTCGGCCGCTCCCGCACCCCCACCTGGCCGGCGTCGGCGGCGCCCTTCTTCGGCGTCCAGATCGACCACGTCCTGGTGAGCGACCGGCTGAGCCCCGCGGGCATCGAGTTCCCGGAGCTGGCCGGCACCGACCACCGCGCGGTGCTCGTGGAGCTGCAGTTGCGCTGAGCCGTCGCCGGTACGGCCCCGGCTCAGGTCACGTCCCCGGCCCGCCGCACGCCCGCCGCCTCCCGCTCCCCGTGGATCGGCGTGTGCGCCCCCGTCAGCGGCACCCCCGTGCCGCCCCGCCGCGCCGCGACGATCTCCCCGGCGATGGAGACCGCGACCTCCTCCGGCGAGCGGGCGCCGAGGTCGAGGCCGATCGGCGAGTGCAGGCGGGCCAGTTCGAGGTCGGTGACGCCCGCCTCGCGCAGCCGCCGGTTGCGGTCCAGGTGCGTACGGCGCGAGCCCATCGCGCCGACGTACGCCACCGGCAGCCGCAGCGCGTCCGTCAGCAGCGGCACGTCGAACTTGGGGTCGTGCGTGAGCACGCACAGCACCGTGCGCCCGTCCAGCTCCCCCGCGGCCACCGCGTCCGCCAGGTACTCGTGCGGCCAGCGCACCGCCACCTCGTCCGCCTCGGGGAAGCGGCGGGCGGTGGCGAAGACGGGGCGGGCGTCGCAGAGGGTGACGTGGTAGCCGAGGAACTTGCCGATGCGCACCAGCGCGTGCGCGAAGTCGATCGCGCCGAAGACCACCATCCGCGGCGCCGGAACGCTCACCTCCACCAGCAGCGTCACCGGCTCCCCGCAGCGCGCGCCCGCCGCGCCGACCGCCACCGTGTCCGTACGCCCCGCGTCGAGCAGCGCGGCGGCCTCGGCGGCGGCGGTGCGCTCCAGCGCGGTGCCGTCCCAGTCGGGCAGGTCCGCAAGCGGGCCGGTGAAGCGGCCCTCGTACGTGCCGTCGGGGCGTACCAGCAGCGCCTGCCCCACCAGCGCGGCCGGGCCCGCGACCACCCGGGCGACCGCCGCGGCCTCGCCGCCGGCGGCGGCGGTCAGTGCCGTGCGCAGCACACCGCCGGCCGGGACCGGCATGACGAGTATGTCAATCTCCCCGCCGCAGGTGAGCCCCACCGCGAAGGCGTCCTCGTCGGAGTAGCCGAACGTCTCCAGCACCGCCTCGCCGCTGTCGGCGACCTCCCGGCACAGCTCGTACACCGCGCCCTCGACGCACCCGCCGGACACGCTGCCGACCGCCGTGCCCTCGGCGTCCACGGCCAGCGCCGCGCCCGCGCCGCGCGGGGCGGAGCCGGTGGTGCCCACGACGGTGGCGACGGCGAAGGACCGCCCTTCCGCGCACCACCGGGCGAGGTCGGCAGCGATGTCCAGCATGCTGATCAGCTCCTCACAGGGCCGCTGGTCCTATGTGACACCCGTCCGCCGCGGTGGCGCCCGCTCAGGTGCCGGTGAGGTGTTCCGGCCGTACGGGAGTCCTGGTCAGGGCCAGGCCGGTGGCCTGGCGGATGGCGGCGAGCACCGCCGGGGTCGCCGAGAGCGTGGACGCCTCGCCCACGCCCCGCAGGCCGTACGGGGCGTGCGGGTCGGCCAGTTCGAGCACGTCGACGGGGATGGCAGGGGTGTCGAGGATGGTCGGGATCAGATAGTCGGTGAACGAGGAATTGCGCACCAGCGCCGTCCCGGGGTCGACCACGATCTCCTCCATCACCGCCACGCCCAGCCCCTGCGTCGTGCCGCCCTGGATCTGCCCGACGACGGACAGCGGGTTGAGGGCCTTGCCGACGTCCTGGGCGCAGGCCAGCTCGACGACCTTGACCAGGCCGAGTTCGGTGTCGACCTCGACGACCGCCCGGTGGGCGGCGAAGGAGTACTGGACGTGGCCGAAGCCCTGGCCGGTGGTGAGGTCGAACGGCTCGGTGGGCCGGTGCCTGAAGGGCAGTTCGACGTCCACGGGCGGCTCGCCGTCGAGCACGTCGGCCAGATCGGCGAGGACCTCGCCGCCGTCGGTGACCACCTTGCCGCCTTCCAGCAGCAGTTCCGCCGTCGCCCACGCCGGGTGGTGCGTGCCGAGCTTGCGCCGGCCGAGGGCGAGGACCTGCTCGCGCACCGCCGCGCAGGCGTTGCGGACCGCGCCGCCGGTCATGTACGTCTGCCGGGAGGCGGAGGTGGAGCCGGCGGAGCCGACCCGGGTGTCGGCCGGGGCGATGACCACCTGGGCGACGCCCAGTTCGGTGCGGGCGATCTGCGCCTGTACGGTGACGCCGCCCTGGCCGACCTCGGCCGCCGCGGTGTGCACGGTGGCCACCGGCTCGCCGCCGACGGCCTCCAGCCGCACCCGGGCGGTGGAGAAGTCGTCGAAGCCCTCGGAGAAGCCGACGTTCTTGATGCCGACGGCGTAGCCGACACCGCGTACGACGCCCTCGCCGTGCGTGGTGTTGGACAGCCCGCCGGGCAGCGCCCGTACGTCCACGGCGCCCCCGGCGCTCTCCCACTGCCGCTCCGGCGGCAGCGGCCGGGCCTGGACGCGGCGCAGGAGCTCCGCGACCGGCGCCGGGGAGTCGACCCGCTGCCCGGTCGGCAGCCGCGAGCCCTCCGCCATGGCGTTCAACTGCCGGAACGCCACCGGGTCCAGGCCGACGGCCGCCGCGAGCCGGTCCATCTGCGCCTCGTACGCGAAGCACGCCTGGACCGCGCCGAAGCCGCGCATCGCGCCGCAGGGCGGGTTGTTGGTGTAGAGCCCGACGGCCTCGATCTCGACGTCCTCGACGACGTACGGGCCGATGGACAGCGACGCGGCGTTGCCGACGACCGCCGGGGTGGAGGAGGCGTACGCGCCGCCGTCGAGGACGATGCGGCAGCGGGCGTGGGTGATCCGTCCTTCGGCGGTGACGCCGTGCTCGTAGCGGATCCTGGCCGGGTGGCGGTGCACGTGGCCGAAGAACGACTCGAAGCGGTCGTAGACCATCTTCACCGGCTTGCCGGTGCGCAGCGCCAGCAGGCAGGCGTGGATCTGCATCGACAGGTCCTCGCGCCCGCCGAAGGCGCCGCCGACGCCGGAGAGCGTCATCCGCACCTTGTCCTCCGGCAGCCCGAGCACCGGCGCGATCTGCCGCCGGTCGGCGTGCAGCCACTGGGTGGCGACGTACAGGTCGACGCCGCCGTCCTCCGCGGGCACCGCGAGGCCGGACTCCGGGCCCAGGAACGCCTGGTCCTGCATGCCGAACTCGTACTCGCCGGTGACGACGTGGGCGGCCCGCCGCGCCGCCGCGGCGACGTCGCCGCGGACGATCGGCTGGCGGTGGACGACGTTCGGGTGCGGTACGTGCGGCGCGTGAGCGTCGGTGCGGCCGGGGTGCAGCACCGGCGCGCCGGGGGCGAGCGCGGACTCCTCGCCGGTGACGAGCGGCAGCTCCCGCCATTCGACGCGGATCTTCGCGGCGGCCCGGCGGGCGGTCTCGGGGTGGTCGGCGGCGACCAGCGCGACCGGCTCGCCGTGGTGCCGCACCCGGCCGGCGGCGAGCGCGGGGGTGTCGGCGATCTCCAGACCGTAATTCTTCTGCTCCGCCGGCAGGTCGTCGTAGGTGAGCACGGCGTAGACCCCGGCCTGGGCGAGGGCGGCGGAGGTGTCGATCGAGACGATCTCGGCGTGCGCGTGCGGGGAGCGCAGCGTGTGGCCCCAGATCATGTCCTCGTGCCACAGGTCGGAGGAGTACGCGAACTCCCCGGTGACCTTCAGCGTGCCGTCCGGGCGCAGCTCGGACTCGCCGATGCCGCCGGCGGTCCGCGAGCCCTGGGCCAGTCCTGCCGGGGTGCGGGTGACGTCAGGCATCAGGCCCCCTCGCCCAGGCGGGCGGCGGCGAGCCGGACCGCGTCGAGGATCGTCTCGTAGCCGGTGCAGCGGCACAGGTTGCCCGACAGGCCCTCGCGGATGTCGGCGTCCGACGGCGACGGATTCTGCTCCAGCAGGTCGTCCGCGGCGACCAGCAGGCCCGGGGTGCAGAACCCGCACTGGACGGCGCCGGCGTCGACGAACGCCTGCTGGACCGCCGACAGGCCCTCCTCGGCCAGGCCCTCGACGGTGACGACCTCGCGGCCCTCGGCCTGCCCGGCGGCGACCAGGCAGGCGCACACCGGCACGCCGTCCAGGCGTACCGTGCACGAGCCGCACTCGCCCTGCTCGCAGGCGTTCTTCGAGCCCGGCAGGCCCATGCGCTCGCGCAGCACGTACAGCAGGCTCTCGCCCTCCCAGACGTCGTCGGCCTGCTGCTCGCGGCCGTTGACGGTGAACGTCACCCGCATCACGCGGCTCCTTTCCCCCGGGCGGGCCCTGTCTGGCCCCGGCGGTACGACTCCCACGTCCAGCCGAGCGTGCGGCGGGCCATGACGCCGACCGCGTGTCGGCGGTAGCGCGCGCTGCCGCGCACGTCGTCGATGGGGCTGCAGGCGCCCGCCGCCAGCTCGGCGAACTGCCGCGAGAGGGCCGGGGGCAGGGTCCGGCCGCTGTCCCAGAAGCCGCCCTCGGCCAGCTCGGCGGTCAGGAACTCCTCGGCGGTGGTGGCGCGCACGGGCGTGGGCGCGGCCGAGCCGATGCCGGTACGGACCGTGCGGGTGTCGGGGTGCAGGGCGATGCCGAAGGCGCACACGGCGATCACCATCGCGTTGCGGGTGCCGGCCTTGGAGAACTCCTGGGGTCCCGTGGCCTTCTTGACGTGCACCCACTTGATCAGCTCGTCGGGCGCGAGCGCGTTGCGCTTGACGCCGGTGAAGAACTCCTCGACGGGGATCCGCCTGCTGCCCCGTACGGACTCCACCTCCACCTCCGCGCCCGCGGCCAGCAGCGCCGGGTGCGCGTCGCCGGCCGGGGAGGCGGTGCCGAGGTTGCCGCCGACGCTGCCGCGGTTGCGGATCTGCGGGGACGCCACGGTGTGCGCCGCCCGCGCCAGCCCGGGCAGCGCCCCGGCGAGCCGGGCCACGATGCGCGCGTACGGCACCGAGGCCCCCAGCCGCACGCTCTCGGCGCCCGTCTCCCACTCCTGCAACTCGCCGATGCGGTTGAGGTCGAGCAGGTGCTGCGGGCGGCGGTGGTCGAAGTTGATCTCGACCATGAGGTCCGTGCCGCCCGCGATCGGCACGGCCCCGGGGTGCTCGGCCTTCGCGGCGAGCGCTTCCGCCCAGCGGGCGGGGCGCAGGAAGTCCATGGATCCTCTCGGCTTTCCCTCGAAAGTGCGAGTGCGTTCTTGAGCTGTTGACGGAACGCGGTTCAAGTACACAAAATCGCCGCCGTCCGGGTGCAGTCACGGAAACCATGAAGCAAGGGGCAGGCCAGAACCCGCTTCTTGTAGATTCGAACGAAGGGCCTGGGCTGCTTCACCCTGCGGGACGTCCCCCTGCGGGACATCCCACAACGCCCGGCCGCGCGCACGGGAGGGCGGGCGGGCCGACGCACGACCGACAGCAAGGGAACGCGCATGAGGCTGCGGGCACTTCTGGACTCCGAGGCGCTGGGCCTCACCCTGCTCGGCGGCGAGGACGAGCTGGACCGCACGGTGCGGGGCGTGATGACCACCGACCTGACGGACCCCAGCCGCTACCTGTCGGGCGGTGAGCTGGTGCTCACCGGGCTCACCTGGCGCCACGGCCCGCAGGACTCGGAGCCCTTCGTCCGGATCCTGGCCGCGGCCGGCGTCGCCGGGCTCGCCGCGGGCGAGGCGGAGCTGTCGGGGGCGGGGGTGCCGGAGGACCTGGTGCGGGCGTGCGCACGGCACCGGCTGCCGCTCTTCGCGGTGAGCGAGGACGTCGCGTTCGCCACCATCACCGAGCACGTCGTACGGCAGGTCTCCGGCGAGCGGGCCGGCGACCTGGCGGCCGTCGTCGAGCGGCACCGCCGGCTGATGTCGTCCGGGCCCGCCGGCGGCGGGCCCGACGTCGTGCTCGACCTCCTCGGCTCCGACCTGGATCTGCACGCCTGGGTGCTCTCCCCCACCGGCAGGCAGATCGCCGGCACCGCCTCCGGGGCCGCCGGGGGCCGGCTGCCGGCACCGCTGCGGACACAACTGGCCGCCGCGCACCTCGGGGCGCTGCGCGCCGGCCGGCCGGGGCCGCACCGGGTGACGCTGCCGGCGGCGGGCGGGGACGTGACGTACTCGCTCTTCCCCGTCGGCGGCGGGCGGGACCTGCGCGAGACGGCGCTGTCCGACTGGCTGCTGGCGGTGGCGGCGGACGCCGGGGAGTGGCCGCCGGAGCGGCTGGACCTGGTGCACGGCGTCACGCAGTTGATCGCCGTGGAGCGGGAGCGGCGCGACGCCGCGCGGACGGTGCGGCGGCGGCTGGCGCAGGAGGTGCTGGAGCTGGTGCAGGCCGGGGCGCAGCCCGCGGAGATCGACGCCCGGCTGCGGGTGGCGGTGCCGGTGCTGCTGCCGGGGGCCGGGGCGGCGCCCCGGTGGCAGGTGGTGGTGGCGCGGGTCGAGTGGCAGGTCCCGTACGGGCAGCCGGGGATCCCCGGCGGACCGGTGGCGCAGGCGCTGCTGGAGGAGATGCTCGCGGGCCCGGACCGGGACCCGGCCGACGGGGTCTCGGTGGCCCACACCGGCGACGAGGCGGTGGCGCTGGTGCCGCTGCCGGCGCCGGCGCCGCGGGCCGCGGCGGACGGCGGGCTGCGCGCCGCGGCGCTGCGCGCGGCCGTACAGGAGCCGCTGGCCCGCGGGCTGGCCGACGACGGCCGGCTCACCCTCGGCGTCAGCGCCGCCGTGCACTCCTCGGAGGGCCTGCGCGGCGCCCTGGAGGAGGCCCGGCACGCGCGCCGGGTCGCCGCCGCCCGGCCGGGCAGCGTGTGCGCCGCGGGCCACGAGGAACTGGCCTCGCACGTCCTGCTGCTGCCCTTCGTCCCCGACGACGTACGCCGCGCGTTCACCGCCCGGCTGCTCGACCCGCTGCACGCGTACGACCAGCGCCACCGGGCCGGCCTGGTGCAGACCCTGGAGGCGTTCCTCGACTGCGACGGCTCCTGGACCCGCTGCGCGGCCCGCCTCCACCTGCACGTCAACACGCTGCGCTACCGGGTGGGCCGGATCGAGCAGCTCACCGGCCGGGATCTGGCCCGGCTGGAGGACAAACTCGACTTCTTCCTCGCACTGCGCATGCGGTGAACCCCGCCGCCCGCAGGGCGCGTTCACCCCCGGCCGCACGCCCGTCCGTGGTAATCCCTTGGGCAAGATCTTGTGAAGTCGTTCACGCAGGCCCTTGGTCCAGGGCAGACTTCGTGCTGAGATTCGACTCACACTGGGCTGCGTTGTTCCTTGGCTCGACGGCGCGTTGGGGAGGCAAGAGTGGCGGATACCGCCATGGCACGGTCGGAAACGGCTCTTTCGGAGGATCCGCTGGAACGGGCGATCTGGCGGCTGCGTTCGCGCGGCTGCTGGGACGACGCCGCGGCGCTCCTCGACGACGCCGCCGGGACCGACGCCGAGGCGGCGCGGCGGCGCGCGGCGCTGCTCGTCGAGCAGTGCATGTTCACGGCCGCCGGCTGGGAGCGCGCCGAGGACGCGGTACGGAACGCGGAAGCGCTGTCGACGGACGGGGAGAACCGCGGCGTCACGGCGTGCGAGCGGGGCTACCTCGCGTACGCCTCCACCCTGTACCAGGAGCGCGACCGCTCCGACGAGGCCCGCGCGGCGCTCGGCCGCGCCGCCGCGCTGCTGCCGCCCACGTCGCCATACCGGCCGATGCTGGACTTCCGGCGCGGTCTCGTCGCCCAGCACCTGACGAAGAACGCGACGGCGGCGCTGGCGGCGTTCCGCCGCGCCCACGCCGGCGCGCTGGACCAGGAAGACCTGCTGCTGTGCTCGTTCACCTGGCGCCATCTGGCCGCGCTCGCGGCCGACGACGGCGACCTGGCACAGGCGCGGCACGGCTTCCGCGAGTCGCTGCGGCTGCGCGAGGAGCTGGGGTATCTGGTCGGTACGGCACCGGCGCTGATGGCGCTGGCCGACGTCGAGCCGGAGCCGGAGGCGGCCCGGCTGCGGGCGGAGGCGACGCGGCTGGTGCGGCTGCTGGACGGGGTGCCGTCGTGGCTGGCGGAGCAGTTGGGCGAAGCGCCGCGGCAGGTCCCGGAGGCGGAGGACTGAGGCGGCGCGGGACGGTGGGCACAGGGGCAGAGTCGTTTCCCGGCCGCGTTTCCCGGCTCGTATCGGGCCGGTTCCGCTTCGGGTGGCTGCCGAGGCGGGGCCGCGGCTGCGGCTAGGGTTCCGGGCGTGGACCTCGATGCCGTACGCACCTTCACCGCCGCCGCCGACACCGGCCAGTTCCGGGAGGCGGCGGCCGAGCTGATGCTGACCCAGCAGGCCGTCTCCAAGCGCATCGCCGGGCTGGAGAAGGGCCTGGGGGTGCGGCTGTTCACCCGTACCCCGCGGGGTGCGAAGCTCACCGTCGACGGCCAGGCGTTCCTGCCGCACGCCCGCGCCCTGCTCCAGGCCGCGGAGCGGGCCGCGGCCTCGGTGCGGCCCGGGAGCCGGGCGCTGCGCGTGGACGTCGTCGGGCGGCGGGTCGCGACCGCCGGGCTGGTGCGCGACTTCTACCGCGCCCACCCGGAGGTGGAGCTGGACGTCGTCACGCTCTACGGCGGCGGGCGGGCGGTGGACGCCGTACGCGACGGGACCATCGACGCGACGTTCCGCACCCTGCCGCCGCCCGGCCGGGAGCTGCCCGACGACATCGCCGTCGGGCACCCGACGTACGAACCGGTGCAGTTGGTCACCGGCCCCGCGCACGAGTTCGCCCGGGCCCGCTCGGTCACCCCCGCGCAGCTCGCCGGGCGCCGCATCTGGATGCCGGGCAACGCGCCGGGCACCGAGTGGGCCGCGTACTACGACGACATGGCCGCGGAGTTCGGCTTCCAACTCGACGCGGTGGGCCCCGACTTCGGTGTCGAGAACCTCCTCGACACGATCGCCGAGTCCGCGACGGTGGCCACCTTCCTCAGCGAGCGGACCCCGCTGGTCTGGCCCGTCGACTACGACCTGTGCCGCATCCCGCTGCTCGGCCCCACCCCCGTCTACCCGCACCTGCTGCACTGGCACGCCGACAACGCGCACCCCGCACTCGCCCTGCTCCGCGAGCACCTCGCCGCCCGCCGCTCGCGGGACGCGCCCGAGGACGCCAGGACGTGGGCGCCGGCCTGGTCCCGCTGAACCGGCGCCCGCGCGCAGTAACTACTGCGTGCTGCCGCTGCACTCGTCCCGGCCGCTGCCGTCGCGGGCTACTGCTGTCCCGCCGGCGTGAAGCGCACCGCGTCCGCGACCACGTAGCCGTCGGTGGCGTCGTTGCGTATCCGCACGCTCCCCGCCGTCCCCGCGGCGAACGTGTGCCGCCCCAGCACCACCCACTTCCCGCCGCCCGAGCGCTGGTCGACGGTGTAGGTCTGGGTGCCGCCGGCGTGCTCCACGTCCACCGGCACATTCGTCGCCCGGTTGCTGTACGCGGTCCACCACAAGGCGACGTCCCAGGCCCCGGCGTCCGGCAGCTCCGGCCGGAAGCGCATCCAGGTGGCCCCCTTGCCGGTGTTGTCGTCGTGGACGTAGTCCGAGCCGTAGTAGCCGGCGGTCGATGTGCTGGTCACCCAGGTGCCGCCGGAGGTGACGCCGGTGGCGGAGACGTTGTCGACGACGATCGCGCCGGGCTCGGCCGGCGGCCACTCCAGGAACTGCCCGTCCGCGCGCAGCCGCGCCTGCAGCGCGGCGACCGGCACCTGCTGGACCACGCCGCCGCGGTCCAGGGCCATCCGCGCGGCGGTCGCCGCGGACTGCCCGAGGATCATGAAGACGGGCTCCATGCGGATGGATCCGTACGCGATGTGCGAGGCGGAGAGCGCCACGGGCACCAGCAGGTTGGTGCACTGCGAGGCCTTCGGCGTCAGCGAGCGGTAGCTGATCCCGTACGGCGCCCGCACCCCGACCTGCACGTCGCCCTCGTTGCGCGCCACGCCGTCCACGACGAGGCGGCGGCAGTTGTGCGAGTCCATCGTGTACGAGGCGAGTCCCACGGAGTCCGCGGCGCGCACGGTGCCGCGGCAGTCGTGCTCGGTCATGACGTACGCGGAGACCATGCGGCGCGCCTCGCGGACGTACAGCAGCGGCGGCCAGCCGCCGTAGTCGGTGAACTCGTCGCGCGGCAGCCCCCAGGCGGCGGTCTGGGTGCGCACGGACTCCGGCAGCCGAGGGTCGTTGGCGAGGAACCACATCAGGCCCTGCTGGTAGTCGACGTGTTCGGCGTGGATACGGGCGCGCTCGGCGTGGGTGCCGGCCGGATAGCCGTAGTTGAGGCCGATGTTGTCGGTGGAGAACGCGCCGTTGTTGTTGGAGTCGGTCTTGCCGCCGCCCATCTGGGTGGTGGTGTAGAACGGGCCGCGCCAGCCGGCCTGGACGTAGCGCAGGAGCAGTTCGTAGCGCATCGGGTCGTAGCCGGCGGGCTTCGGGAAGGGGATGCGGTCGGCGGCCTGGGTGAGGCACATGCGGAAGCAGTACGCCTGGATCGCGTCGTCGGCGGTGCCGTCGGGCGCGAGCGGGTCGGCGGCCACGCCGGGCAGCAGGCCGCTGGCGGGGCTGCCGGGGGTGACGTAGGGGTCGACGGGGTGGAGGAACTGGTGCTTGTCGCGGTGCTGGACGCCGTTGAGCGTCTCGTCGTACGCGGCGTTGCCCTCGCGGCCGGTGGTGAAGTCGACGCCGGCGCGGGCCATCAGGTCGCCCTCGTACGTCGCGTCCATGAACACCCCGCCCGCGTAGGCGCGGCCGTCGTCGGTGGCGAGCAGGCGGATCCGGCCGCCGCGGCGGTCGACGGAGCGCAGCCGGGCCCCGGTCACCACGGGCACGTCGTGCTCGGCGAGCAGGTCGGCGAAGACCTCGGCGGCGACGTGCGGTTCGAAGGTGTACCGGGCCGGGGAGTCGTCGGTGACGGGCGTGCCGTGGTACTTGGCGTACACGCGGCGGTAGAACTCCAGGGCCAGGCCGCCGATGGCGGTGGTGTTGCCGGTGTCGGTGGCGCCGAGGCCGCTGGTGGTGAGGCCGCCGATGTGCCGGGTGGGCTCCAGCACCACGGCGGTGCCGCCCATCCGGCGCATCTGCACGGCGGCGATCACGCCGGCCGAGGTGCCGCCGTAGACCACCAGGTCGGCCCGGACCGGGCCGCGGTCCACGGCGGCGGCGTACGCCCGGGAGCCCAGGGCGGGCAGCGCGAGACCCGCGCCGCCCGCGGCGAGCAAACCACGTCTGGAAAGCGCTTTCTCAGCCATGACTCCGGAGTGTGCCCGCGCCCCGACGGGTCGTCAACGCATCCGTACGCCCGGATCCCAGTCGGCCGGCAGCGCCGCCGGCACAGTGAAGCCCTCGCCTCCGACGGGCACGAACTCCCCGGTGCTCGCGGACTTCTCGACCGCCGCCATGGTCTCAAGGACGTGCTGCGCCAGCTCCCCGGAGGCGCGGTGCGGCTCGCCGGCGGCCAGCCCGCGGGCCATGTCGAGCACGCCCATGCCGCGCCCCGCGGTCGCCCCCGCCGCCTCGACCTCCGTCCACTCCGCCGAGCCCGTGGGACGCAGCCGCAGCGTGCCGTCGAAGTGGTTGGGGTCGGGCAGCGCGAGGGTGGCCTCGGTGCCGGTGATCTCCACGAAGCCCTGCCGGTTCAGCGGGGAGTCGAAGCTGACCACCAGCGACGCGGTCTGGCCCGCGGCGTAGTCGAGGAGCGCCGCGACATGGGTGGGCACCTCGACCGGGAACTCGGCGCCGGCCTTCGGCCCGGAGCCGATCACCCGCGTCTCGCGCGCCTTGCGGGACACCGCCGCGACCCGCTCGGCCGGGCCGAAGAGCGTGGCCAGGCACGTCAGGTAGTACGGGCCCATGTCGAACAGCGGCCCGCCGCCGCGCAGGAAGTAGAACTCGGGGCTGGGGTGCCAGGACTCCGGGCCCGGGGTCTGCATCAGCGCCAGACCGCTCAGCGGCTCCCCGATCGCGCCGTCGTCGAGCAGCCGGCGCGCCGTCTGGAGCCCGGCGCCGAGGAACGTGTCCGGGGCGCAGCCGAGCCGCACGCCGGCCGCGGCGGCGCGGGCGACCAGATCGGCGCCGGAGGCGGGATCGAGGGTCAGCGGCTTCTCGTTCCACACGTGCTTGCCGGCGTCGATCGCCGCCGCCGCGACGTCGTGGTGGGCGACGGGGACGGTGAGGTTGACGACCAGCTCGACACCGGGGTGGGCGAGCGCCTCCTCCGTGGTCCCGTGCGCCGGTACGCCGTAGGCGGCGGCCTGCGCCGCGGCCCGTTCGGTGTCGAGGTCGGCGCAGTACAGCACGCGCAGGTCGGGAAAGGCGGTGAGGTTCGTCAGGTACTGGTCGCTGATCGTGCCGCAGCCGACCACGGCGATGCCCAGGGGCTCCCCGGCGCTCATCGGCGCTTGCCTTCCAGCCAGTCGAAGCTCTCGCGGACGGCGGTGAGCATGTCGGTGGCGCAGCGGTCGAGTTCGACGATGTGCCGGCGGGCCCCCGCGCCGGCGGCGAGCACGTCCTCGACGGGCATGCGGCCGGCGCCGACCGCGGTCATCGGGTCGTCCTTGGTGAGGGGCCCGTCCTTGATGTGCAGGTGCGTGACGCGGTCACCGAGGCGGCCGAGCAGCGCGGGCACGTCCTGGCCGCCGACCGCCGCCCAGTACGTGTCGACCTCGAACTGCACGGGGGCGTCGAGCCCGTCGAGCAGGGAGGCCAGCAGCTCCAGCGCGGGGACGCCGTCGACGTGCTGGGCCAGCTCGAACTCGTGGTTGTGGTAGCCGAGCGCGAGACCGTGGCCGGCGGCGCGCTTCGCGGCCTCGGCCAGCTCGCCGGCCACGGCGCGTACCCCGTCGGCGTCCGCGAACCGCTCCGGCGGCTGGTACGGCACGAAGAGGGTGTCGGCGCCGACCGTACGCGCGCCGGCGAAGGCGGCTTCGGCCCGCTCGGGCTCGGCGAGCACGTGCCCGTGCACGGAAGGGGCCGTCAGACCCGCCGCGTCCAGGTCGGCCCTGAGCGCCTCGGGGTCGGTCACCACGTCGTGGCACTCGACCTGGCGGTAGCCGAAGCCGGCCAGCGCGGCGAACGTGCCGGGGCGGTCGTCGGCTATCTCGTCGCGAACGGAATAGAGCTGCACGCCCAGGGACGGGCTCATGATCTCCTCCGGCAGTTGTTTTCGACAATTTTTCGCTCGGTTGTTGACGCTAGAAGCCAGCGTGACCCTCGTCAACACCCTTGACAAGGCGGGAAGTCGACAGTCAGGCTGACCGGAGTTTTCGAAAAGGACGCTGACCATGCCCCCCGAACAAGCCACGCTCAGCGACATCGCCGCCCGCGCCGGGGTCTCGGTGTCGACCGTCTCCAAGGTCCTGCACGCCCGCACCGACGTCGCCCCCGCCACCCGCGAGCGGATCGCCCGGCTGCTCGCCGACCACGGCTACCGGCCCTCCCGCGGCGCCGGCCTCGTCGACCTCGTCATCGGCAGCCTCAACAGCCCGTGGGCGGACGCGCTGGTCACCGGCGCGGTCGATGCGGGCGCGGAGGCCGGCTGCCGGATCGTCATCGACAGCGTGCCCGACAGCGACGACGTCCTGCGCCAGACCCTGGAGCGCATCATGGCGCGCGGCAGCGACGGCGTCCTGCTCGTCCACCAAGTGCCGGCGCCGGAGACCCGCGCGCGGCTGGCGGCCAAGCGCATCCCGCTGGTCGTCATCGACCCGCCGGCCGAACCGGGCGCGGGCGTACGCTCCGTGGGCTGTACGAACTGGCAGGGCGGCCTCGCCGCGACCCGGCACCTCATCGAGCTGGGCCACCGCCGTATCGCCACGATCACCGGGCCGCAGACGGTCTGGTCCGCCCGCGCCCGCTGCGGCGGCTACCGCGCCGCGCTGCTGGAGGCCGGGCTGCCGGTCGAGGAGTCGCTGATCCGCTACGCCGACTTCTTCGCACCCGACGGCCGCGCTGAGGCGCTGGCGCTCCTGGACCTGCCCGAGCCGCCGACCGCGGTGGTCGCGGCGAACGACGGGCAGGCGTTCGGCGTGCTGCAGGCGCTGGCCGAACGGGGGTTGCGGGCATCGGCGGACATGAGCGTCACCGGGTTCGACGGCACCCCGGTCGCCGCGTGGGCGGCGCCGCCGCTGACCACCGTCGTCCAGCCGCTGGAGGCGATGGCGGCGACGGCGTTCCGGATGCTCCGGCTGCACGGCGACGGCGGGGCGGCGCAGCCCGAGCAGGTGGAGCTGGCGACGACGCTGACGGTCCGCGCGTCCACCGGCCCGCCGCCGGCCCGCTGACCCGGGGCCGCGCCCCGGCCCCGCACACCGTCTCCGTACGTCCCGTACGTCCCGTACGTCCCGTACGCGCCGGACACTCCGGATACCGGCGTCCCGTCCCGCCCCCTCCCGTACGCACCGAGCCCCCTCCCCCACGCCCCGTCCGGCACCCGCACCCGCCGCCGGCACCGCCGTCACGACCGACTGGAGCATCCGCATGGCCCTGTTCGACCTGCCCCTCGCCGAGCTGCGCGACTACCGCCCCGAGCGCGAGGAGCCCGCCGACTTCGACGACTTCTGGACGCGCACCCTCGCCGAGGCCACGTCCGCCGCGGCCGGCCAGGCGCCGGAGTTCCGCCCGTACCCGACGGGCCTCACGGCGGTCGACGCGTACGACGTGTCCTTCGCCGGCTGGGGCGGCCACCCGATCTCCGCCTGGCTCGTCGTGCCGCGGGGGGCCGACGGGCCCGTGCCGTGCGTCATCCACTACATCGGCTACGGCGGCGGGCGCGGGCTGCCGCACGACCACCTGTTCTGGCCCGCCGCCGGCCGCGCCGTCTTCGTCGTGGACACCCGCGGCCAGGGCGCCGCCCACCGCAACAACGCCGGCGCCACCCCCGACCCGTACGGCACGGGCAACGCGCAGACGCCCGGCTTCATGACGCGCGGCGTGCTCGACCCCGAGGAGTACTACTACCGCCGCGTCTTCACCGACGCCGTGTGCGCCGTGGACGCCGCCGCCGCGCATCCGGCGGTGGACGGCGAGCGGATAGCGGTCAGCGGCGGCAGCCAGGGCGGCGCGATCGCCACCGCGGTCGCGGGGCTGCACCCGGGGGTGCGGGCGGCGATGATCGACGTGCCGTTCCTCAACCACTTCCGCCGGGCGGTCACGATCACCGACAAGAACCCGTACCAGGAGCTGGTCCTGTACCTGGCGACCCAGCGGGGCGCGGAGGAGCAGGTGTTCCGGACGCTGTCGTACTTCGACGGGCTCAACTTCGCCTCCCGGGCGCGGATGCCGGCGCTGTACTCGGTGGCGCTGATGGACGAGGTCTGCCCGCCGTCGACGGTCTTCGCCTCGTACAACCACTGGGGCGGGCCGAAGGACATCGAGGTCTACCCGTGGAACGGCCACGAGGGCGGCGGGAACGACCACCGGGTCACCTCGCTCGCCTGGCTCCGGGCGTAACGGGCCGCGGTCGTCAGGGGCGTCAGGGGCGTCAGGGGCCTGGGGCGTACGGGGCACCGGCCCCGTACGCCTCCGTCAGGGCCGCTCCGGGGCGCCCAGCAGCTCGCGCAGCACCGCCTCGGCCGCCGTCGTGTCCCCCGCCGTCAGCGCGTCGGCCAGCGCCTGCCGGCGGGCCTGCGGCGCGGCCGGGCGCCGCGCCCTGGCCCGCAGCTCGCCCGCGACGCGGACCAACTGGCGGTTGCCGGAGAGCGCCACCAGCGCCTCGTGGAACTCCGCGTCGTCCGCCGCCAGCCGGCTCAGCGTCACCCAGCGCTCCGGCGGCAGCCCGGCCGCCAGCCGGTGCAGCAGCGGTACGAGGAGCATGGCCCGCACCTCCGCCAGCTCGGCCAGGTCGCGGTCGCTGGGCGCGAGGACCCGGAAGCCGCGGTTCGGCAGTATCTCCACCGCGCCCTCCGCGGCGAGTTGCTGCATGGCCTCGCGCACCGGCGTCGCCGAGACGCCGAACCGTTCGCCGAGCACGGGCGCCGAGTACACCTCGCCGGGCCGCAGGTCGCCGCCGTGCACCGCGGCGCGCAGCGCGTCGAGCACCTGGCCGCGTACGGAGTGGCGGCCCACCCGGGCCGGGGTGCGCGGCCGGCCCGGAACCGCCGGCGTGTGCGGCGCGTGCTCCACTGATTCTCCCGCTTCTTCCCGCTTCGTGACAGAAGTGCGCCCCCTGGGCGACGCTCGCGCCCCACCGTAACCCGGTGCCTCTTGCCTGTTCCCCGATCAAGCGGGTTAAGGTTAGCCTTACCTCAACCCGCCGACGGGTCGAGAACACGCCATGCCCGCCGAGCCCAGGGTGGTCACCGCACCGATGTCAGCGCCCGCAGTGCCCCAGCCGCTTGACGACGCCCCGTCCGCCCCGTTCGCCGGCACCCCCCTCACCGCGGCGTACACCCGGCTCACCGAGGTCCTGCCGTTCCTGGCCGTCACCGAACTCGGCCCCGCGGACCCGCTGCCCACCGCCTCCGGCTGGGTGGCCGCCGCGGACCTCGCCGCCGCAGGACCCGCCCTCGACGACTTCCTCGCCTGGGACGCCGAGCAGGTCCGCCGTACGTACGGCGAGGATGCCCGCGCCGACGTCGTCGCCAGCTTCGGCCTGCACCGCTACGCCTGGTCCGCCTGCCTGCTGGTCACCCTCCCCTGGTTCCTGCTGCGCCGCGTGCCCCGCATCCCGCTGGACGGCGTGGCGCTGCGCCGCAACGCCGACGGCAGCCGCATGCGCCTCGCCGTCCGCACCGGCGGGTTCGCCTGCCTGCCGGACGACCCGGCCGCGGGCCGGCCCGGCGCCCGCGTCGTCGCCGGCGAGGAGGCGCTGCGCGCCGAGGTGCGGGCGGCCGTGGCGCAGCATCTGGAGCCGCTGCTCGCCGCGTTCGGGCCGCGGATGCGCCGCGGCCCGCGGGCCCTGTGGGGGACGGCGACGGACGAGATCGTCGAGGGCCTGTGGTATCTGGGCAGCCTCCTGGGCGAGGAGGAGCGCGCGATGGCCGAGACCGCGCGGCTCCTGCCCGGCAGCGGCCCGGCCACGGCCCCGTACGCCGGCGGCGCGGCCTTCCGCAGCCTCACGGGCCCCGACGGGCAGTCCCTGGCCACCCGGGACCGGGCGAGCTGCTGCATGTACTACACGCTGCGGCCCGAGGACACCTGCGTCACCTGTCCGCGCACCTGCGACACGGAGCGCGTCGCCCGGCTCGTCGCAAGCTCATAGCACGTACGCCACCCCTTTGAGTGGGTGATTTCGTTTCCTCCGGAATCGCGCGGCGATTCCGCGAAGTATCGGTGCCCGAGTCACCCGTCGTCTGGCGAGGCAAGGGGCATCCGATGGCATTCAAGGGGATATCACTGACCTGGGCCCTCCCGGCCGCAGTGCTGCTGCTCGGCGTGCTCGCGGCCGTGGCCGTGGTGGCGCGCGGCCGGCAGAGGGCCGGCGAGCCGGCGGACTCCTGGGAGGCGGGCGAACAGCGCCGCCGCCGCAAGGAGGCGATGTACGGCACGCTCGCGTACGTGCTGCTCTTCTGCTGCGCCGCGGTCGCCGCCGCGCTCTCCTTCCACGGCCTGGTCGGCTTCGGCCGGCAGAACCTGGGCCTGTCCGGCGGCTGGGAGTACCTGGTGCCCTTCGGGCTGGACGGCGCCGCGATGTTCTGCTCGGTCATCGCCGTCCGCGAGGCCAGCAACGGCGACGCGGCGCTCGGCTCCCGGCTGCTGGTGTGGGGGTTCGCGGGCGCGGCGGCCTGGTTCAACTGGGTGCACGCGCCCCGCGGTACGGGGCACGCGGGCGCGCCGCAGTTCTTCGCGGGCATGTCGCTGTCGGCGGCGGTGCTCTTCGACCGGGCGCTGAAGCAGACCCGCAGGGCGGCGCTGCGCGAGCAGGGCCTCGTGCCCCGGCCGCTGCCGCAGATCCGGTTCGTACGCTGGCTGCGGGCGCCGCGGGAGACGTTCAGGGCCTGGTCGCTGATGCTGCTCGAAGGCGTGCGCACGCTGGACGAGGCGGTCGACGAGGTGCGGCGTGACAGCCGGGACGAGGCGCGCCGGCGGGCCGAGGAGCGCGAGCAGGCCCGGCTGGAGCGGGCCCGGCTGAAGGCGCTGGGCAAGCATCACCGCGCGCTGGCCCCCGGCGAGCTGACCGCGCCGCGCGCCGAGCGGCCGGCGGCGCTGACGCCGGAGCCGGTCACCGAACCGGGCGCGGAGCCGGTCGCGGGGGCGGCGCACCTGCCGCGGCGGTCCCGTACGGCGCGGGAGAACAGGCCCGCGGCCGGCGGCGGGCAGCCGGCCGGGCGCGCCGCCGCTGAGCCCGCCGCTGCGGCCGGTGTCCGGGACGACGAGCTGGCGGCCCCGCTCGACACCCTGGAGCAGAAGCTCACAGCCATGGAGAATCAGCTCCGCTGACGTGCTGCGGAGACGATTCGAGGTGGCGGGTCCTCTTGCCGGGTCGGCCGCGCGCACGTTAGGCAGACCACAGCGACGACTGTGAGGAGCCGCGATGCACGACGACCGACTGCTGGCAGAGGGCCGGCTGGACCGCGCGCTGCGCCAGTTCATCCGACCCGCCCAGTACACCGAACGCGTCCCCCTGGAGCTGTCGGTGTGGCACCGTCCCGGCGAGCCGGTGCCGGCGGACGAGGCGCTGAAGATCCCCCCGGAGGAGTACGAGCCCTTCGCCGTCGGCACCCCGTGGGGGCCGCCGTGGTCGACCAGTTGGTTCCGGCTGACCGGCACCGTGCCGGCCGGCTGGGCGGGCCGGCGCGTCGAGGCGGTGATCGACCCCGGGTTCGGCACCGAGATGCCCGGGTTCCAGGCCGAGGGGATGGTGTACGACTCGGCCGGGGCACCCGTCAAGGGCGTGCACCCGCGCAACCGGCACGTGCCGGTCGCCTCCCCCGCGGCCGGCGGCGAGCCCGTACGGCTGCTGCTGGAGGCCGCGGCGAACCCCGCGGTGCTGCAGGACTTCACGCCCACCCTGCTCGGCGAGGTGCGCACCGCGGGCGACGCGCCGCTGTACACCTTCCGCTCCGCCGACCTGGCCGTGCTCAACGAGGACGTGTGGCACCTGATCCTCGACATCGAGGTGCTCGCCGAGCTGATGCACGAGCTGCCGGTGGACCGCAGCCGCCGGCACGACATCCTGCACACCCTGGACCGCATGCTCGACGTCCTCGACCTGCACGACGTGCCCGGCACGGCCGCCGCCGCCCGCGAGGTGCTGGCGCCCGCGCTGGCGCAGCCCGCGGCGGCCAGCGCCCACCGGGCGTACGCCACCGGCCACGCGCACATCGACTCCGCCTGGCTGTGGCCGCTGCGCGAGACGGTGCGCAAGGCGTCGCGGACGTTCGCGAACGTCACCGAGCTGGCGCTGTCCGGGGACTACCCGGAGCTGGTCTTCGCCGCCTCGCAGGCGCAGCAGTACGCCTGGGTCAAGCAGCATCAGCCGCACGTCTACGAGCGCATCCGCGCCGCCGTGCGCACCGGCCAGTTCGTGCCGGTCGGCTCGATGTGGGTGGAGTCCGACGCCAACATGCCGGGCGGCGAGGCGCTGGCGCGGCAGCTCATCCACGGCAAGCGGTTCTTCGCCGAGGAGTTCGGCGTGGACACCCAGGAGGTGTGGCTGCCGGACTCCTTCGGCTACACCGCGGCGTTCCCGCAGCTCGCGCGGCTGGCGGGGATCCGCTGGTTCCTCACCCAGAAGCTGTCGTGGAACCAGACCAACAAGATGCCGCACCACACCTTCTGGTGGGAGGGCATCGACGGCACCCGGGTCTTCACCCACTTCCCGCCCGTCGACACGTACAACGCCACCATGCACGCCGCCGAACTGTCGCACGCCGAGCGCAACTTCGCCGACAAGGGGCGGGCGAGCATGTCGCTGGTGCCGTTCGGGTACGGCGACGGGGGCGGCGGGCCGACGCGGGAGATGCTGGAGAAGGCGCGCCGGCTGCGGTCGCTGGAGGGCTCGCCGCGGGTGGCGGTGGCGAAGCCCGCGGAGTTCTTCGCGGCAGCGGAGGAGGAGTACGGGGCGGCGGCGCCGGTGTGGTCCGGGGAGCTGTACCTGGAGTTCCACCGCGGCACGTACACCAGCCAGGCCGACACCAAGCACGGCAACCGGCGCAGCGAGCACCTGCTGCGCGAGGCGGAGCTGTGGGCGACCGCGGCGGCGCTGGCGGACCCGGCGTACGCGTACCCGTACGAGGAGCTGGACCGGCTCTGGAAGACGGTGATGCTGCACCAGTTCCACGACATCCTGCCGGGGTCGTCGATCGCGTGGGTGCACCGGGAGGCGGCGCAGACGTACGCGGCGGTGGCCGAGGAGCTGGCGGGGATCACGGCGGCGGCGGTGGCCGCGCTGGGCGGCGACGGGCTCGCCGTGCTGAACGCCTCGCCGTACGACCGGGGCGAGGTCGTGGAGCTGGCCGCCGGTCAGGCGGCGGCGCTGCCGCAGGACGCGGTGACGCAGCCGCTGGGCGACGGCCGGTCCCTGGCGCGGGTGAGCGCGCCAGGGCTGGGCGCGGGCACGGCGGAGGCAGCGGGTGCAGCGGCCGGCACCGGGGTGTCGGCGGTCGCCGAGGGCACGGACGTCGTGCTGGACAACGGGCTGCTGCGGGTCGTCGTCGACGGCGACGGGCTGCTGACCTCCGTACGCGACCTGACCGCCGGCCGCGAGGTGCTGGCGCCGGGCGCCCGCGCCAACCTGCTCCAGCTCCACCCCGACCACCCCAACCAGTGGGACGCCTGGGACATCGACAAGTTCTACCGGCGCACCCGCACCGACCTCGTGGCCGCGGAGTCGGTGGAGGTCACCGAGTCGGGGCCGCTGCGCGCCGCCGTGCGGGTCGTGCGTACCACCGGCCGGTCGCGGATCGTGCAGGACATCAGCCTGGCGGCGGACAGCGGGCGGGTGGACTTCACCACCGAGGTCGACTGGCGGGAGGAGGAGAAGGTGCTGAAGGCCGCGTTCCCGCTGGACGTGCACGCGGAACGGTCCACGTCCGAGATCCAGTTCGGGCACGTGCACCGGCCGACGCACGCCAACACGAGCTGGGACGCGGCGAAGTTCGAGATCTGCGCGCACCGCTGGCTGCACGTGGGCGAGCCGGGGTACGGCGTGGCGGTGCTCAACGACGCCACGTACGGCCACGACGTGACGCGGGAGCCGCACGAGGCGGGCCTCGGCACGACGGTGCGGCTGACGATCCTGCGGGCGCCGAAGTTCCCGGACCCCGAGACGGACCTCGGCGTCCACCGCTACCGCTACGCGCTGCTGCCGGGCGCGGACGTCGGCGCGGCGGTGGCGGAGGGCCTGGCGCTGAACCTGCCGCTGCGCGCGGCGCGCACGGCCGCGCGGGCGCCGCTGGTGTCGGTGAGCGACCCGGCGATCACGGTGGAGTCGGTGAAGCCGGCGGAGGACCGCAGCGGGGACGTGGTGATCCGGGTGTACGAGTCGCGCGGGGGGCGGGCGTCGGGGACGCTGACGACGTCGTTCGCGGCGGCGGACGTACGGGTGACGGATCTGCTGGAGCGCCCGCTCGAGTCGCCGGACGCGGTGGCGGGGGCGGACGGCTCCGTGGAGCTGCGGCTGCGCCCGTTCCAGATCCTCACGCTGCGGATGCGGCCCGTACGGTGAGACGCGGCGGGGCCCGGCTCGCCGGGCCCCGCCGCGCTCAGCTCTCCCAGAGGGCGGCGGCGGAGCGGTCGTCGGCGAAGCCCTTGGCGCGCAGTTGGACGTCCGCCAGGAACGCCGCGAGCCCGGGCGGCTCCGCCGCGCCGCCCCACCGCTCCCCCAACTCGGCCGCAAGACCGGGCGCGCCGCGCATCGGCTCGGCGAACCCGGGGCTGCACAGCAGCAGGACGTCGCCGGGCCGGCCCTCGGTCGCCCGGAAGGCGAAGGGCGCGGGCTCGCCCGGGTCGGGGGTGTCCACGAGCGCGCCGAAGCCGGGCGGCGGAGGGCCGGCGGGGACGGAGCGCTGGGGCTGGACGCCGAGGTCGACGGTGAGCCGCGGATCGGCGGGCCGGACCTCCTGCGGCGCGCCCTGCTGCGCGTCCTTCCGCCGGTGCTCCCCGTGCCGGGGCTCCTCGCGCCGGGGCTCCTCGTCCAGGGCGGCGGGCTCCAGGTCCTGCCACTCGCCGCCGCGCAGCCGGAAGAGCCCGCCGGTGCCGGTGCCGAAGAACACCCGGGTACGGCAGCCGGGGTCGGTGGACAGCAGCAGGCAGCGCAGCCCGGCGGTGTACCCGCCGGGATCCGCCCCGAGCTCCTCGGCCTGCGCGCGCATCAGCCCGTACGTCCGCCCGGCCAGCCGGTGCAGCCCGCCCTTCAGCGCGGCACGCCGCCCGGTCCGTATGTCCTCGGACAGCCGCGCCCGGCTCCTGCCGACGGCCTCGCCCATCCAACGCACAAGCGACACGGCGGCCCGGTCCGTACGGGGCACGCCCCGCGCCCCGGTGGCGACGGCGACGAACACCAGCGCGTCGTCACCACCGCCGAAACGGGCGGTGAGGAGAGCGTCGCGGCGCTGCTCGCCGCGGTAACGGGGGCTGTCGCCACGGGTGGCGGCGGTCCGCAGCGTGAAGGACCCGTACCGCGCCCCGTCGAGCACGGTGTCGGGCACCAGCTCGTGCAGCGCCCCGGGCGCCACCTCGGTCACGGTGGTGGGCTCGGCCTCGTAGGTGGGCGGGGCACCGCCGACGTAGGACGCGCCGTGCCGGGCGGCCCAGTCGGCGTCGGTGAGGGTGTCGGTGACGGACACGTGCCGCAACCGCATGGTGGCAGACGCGGGTTCGCCTGCGGCGGGCTCACGGGGTGCGGGCTCACGGGGTGCGGGCTCACGGGGTGCGGGTTCGCTGGCCGCGGGGCCACCGGCTGCGGGGTCGCCTGCGGCGGGGTCACGGGGTGCGAGTTCGCTGGCCCCGGGTTCACCGTCGGCAGGGTCACCGCCCGCGGGGCCACCGGCTGCAGGGGGCGCCGGACGCGGGGCGCCGGGTTCGGGCGACACCGGCTGGCCGGCACCGGCCTGCCCGGAGGCAGGACGCTCCGGCGGGGCCGGAGGCACCGGCACCGGAGGTGCCGACGGCCCCGGCCCGCGCGAGGCGGAAGGCACGGGGCCGGACGGCGCCCGGCCCGGCGCTGGAGCGGGAAACGCCGTGTCCCCCGCACCCGCCTCCCCCGGCCCCCCGGGGCTGAACGCAGAGGCCGCGGGCGGGGCCGGAGTTGGAGGCACGCGCGCAGGCGGCACCGACGACTCCGGCTGGTCCGAAACAAACGGCAGTGGATCGGGCGACGCCGCGGGGGCAGAGGACGCGGGTGCGGATGGCTTCGGCGCCTCGGGGGCGTGTGGGGCCGGCGCGGAGGGCACAGCCTCGCCGGAGCGGGACTCCGCCACCTCCGCGGCGGCAGACGGCACGGTGTGGGCGGACGAAGGAGGCACCGGTACGGGCGACACCTCAGCGGGTTCGCCGGCCTCCGCGGAATCCGCGGGCGCGGCCGACGCGGCTTCCAGCGCATCGGAACGGCCGACCTCCCACGAACCGGACAACTCGGTCTCCGGGGCGGCAGGCTCCGCCGGTTGCCCTGCGCCTGGCGGCGCAGACTCCGGGGCATCCACCGAACCGGACAACAGCCCGTCCGCCGGGGCAGAATCCACGGACTCCCCCGGCACGGGCGTGGATTCCCCCCGAGCCGGCTCCGCCAGTTCCCGCGGGCCCGGCAACGCCCCTTCCCCCGGGATGCGTTCGACGGCTCCGACCGAACCAGCCAACCCTTCGCTCCACGAACCACGCGGCCCGGAGCCCCCAGCCCCGCGATCCGCAGGCTCCCCCAAGCCCGGCAACGCGCCATCCACCGGGGCGCGTTCCGTCGTCTCCCGCGCGCTCGGCGAACCCGCCTCGGCCCTTCGTGGGTCGCGGACTGCCGACTCCCACCACGGCCCGGCCTCTTCCGCCTCCGCCCGGGCGGGCTCCGCTTCTGCCCCGGCGGACTCCGCCTCCGCCCCGGCGGACTCCGCTTCCGGCCCGGAGGGCGCCGGTGCCGGTCCCCGGTCCTCCCGCAGGCCCGCGAACACGTCGTCCGCCCAGTCCCGGCCCGCCGCCGGGGCGCGCTCCGTGAAGCCCGGGACCCCCGCCACCGACGGCGGCGGGGCGGCCCCGGAGGCGGGCGGCGGCGGGTAGTCGGGGTCCTGCATCTGGTCGTACGGTTCGGCCGCCGGCCTCCGCGACACCCCCGCCGCACCCGGCGCAGAAGGCAGCGCCTCGTCCACCGCCCGCGCCACCGACGCGAAGCGGTCGTCGAGGGTGTCCCCCGCGCCCTGCGGGCCCGTGTCCGGCGCCCCCTCGTCGTACAGGTCGTGCCACCACTCGTCCTCGGTGCGGCGATCCCCCGCCGCCTCCCCCTGGCGATCCATATTCCTATTGTTCCCCGCCGCCCTCCGCCACAAGGGCCGTACCCGCAAGATCACGGCAAGGGCCTTCCAACCGACCCACCGGTGCGGTCAGGATGTGCAGGTGCTCGGTGCCATCGGACTCGACGACGTGCAGGAGTCGGCCTACCGCGCGCTGGTCGCGCTCGGCGCCGCCGACGTCCCCGAGCTGGCGCGGCGGTTGACGCTGCCCGAGCCGGAAGCGGTGCGTACGCTGCGGCGGTTGGAGCAGCACGGGCTGGCGGCGCAGTCGTCGGCGCGGCCGGGGCGCTGGGTGGCGGCGCCGCCGTCGGTCGCGCTGGGGGCGCTGCTGATCCAGCAGCGGCACGAGCTGGAGCGCGCCGAGCTGGCCGCCGCGCTGCTCGCGGAGGAGTACCGCGCGGAGGCCGGCGAGCCGGCCGATGTCCACGACCTGGTCGAGGTGGTGACCGGCGCGGGGGCGGTGGCGCACCGGTTCCTGCAGCTTCAGCTCGGCGCCGAGCAGGAGGTGTGCGCGCTGGTCACGCGGGAGCCGCTGGCCGTACGCAGCCAGGACAACACCGCGGAGGAGAAGGCCGCGGGCCGCGGCGTGCGGTTCCGGGTGGTGCTGGAGCGCTCCCGGCTGCTGACCCCGGGCACGGTGGCAGAGGCGGCGGAGGCGCTGCGCCGGAACGAGGAGCTGCGGGTCGCGGACGTGGTGCCGACGAAGCTGGTGATCGCCGACGGGGCGACCGCGATGGTGCCGATGTTCGCCGAGGCCGGCGAGCCCGCCGCGCTCGTGGTGCACGCGAGCGGGCTGCTGGAGTCGCTGACGGGCCTCTTCGAGAGCCTGTGGCGGCAGGCGCTGCCCCTTCGGCTGAACGCCGGCGGGGCGGCGGTGGCGGAGCAGCCACCGGACGGGCCGGACGCGGTTGACCTGCAGATCCTCGGCCTGCTGCTGGCGGGCCTCACGGACGCGAGCGCCGCCAAGCAACTGGACCTGGGGCTGCGGACCGTACAGCGGCGGGTGAAGCGGCTGATGGAGATCGCCGGGGTGCACACGCGGCTGCAACTGGGCTGGTACGCCCACGAACGCGGCTGGGTCACGGAACCGGCCCCGGAGCGGTGACCGTTCGGGCCGCTCTCGCGCCCGTCGTCGGCGGCGGCCCGCTGCCGCAGCGACCGCATCGAGCCGCCCGCCCGGCGAAGGCCGGCCGCCGGGTGGGCGAGGCGGTCAGACCCTTCGAGGAGCGGTTTCGCCGCGTGGAGCGGCTGCCGCGGGCGGCCCCGGATTCGCGAACACGAGCTTCGCGAAGTTCTCGCCGATGCGGCGGTGTCCTTCAGGGCTGGGGTGGAGCCCGTCCGGCAGCGGGAACTCGGCGTGGTCGCCCTCGCCGTAGAGGTCGAGTCCGTCGAGGTAGTGAAGGTTCGGGTCCTCGGCGGCCCGCCCCTTGACGATGTCGGCAAGTACGTCGCGGATGACCGTGAGGGTCAGCCGTCCGGCGGCGGTCTCGGCCGGATCGCCGGTGGCCTTGAACCGGAGGGTTCCGCTTTCGAGGTCCGGCATGAGAGGGCCTGGGGTGTTCTCGTGGGTCGGGCACAGAATCGGCGACACGAGGAACAGGGGTGTCGTCGGGTGGCCCTCGCGGATGGTGTCGAGGAAGCCGTGGACGGCCGGGGCGAAGGCGCGCAGGCGCATGGCATCGCTGTTGACGACGTTGATGCCGAGCTTGACGCTGATCAGGTCGGCGGGGGTGTCGCGCATCGCACGCGCGGTGAACGGGTCCACCAGCGCGCTGCCGCCGAATCCGAGATTGATCAGTTCCACGCCGCCCGCGGACGCGGCCAGGGCAGGCCAGATGGTGCTCGGGAAGACGGCGTTCGAGCCGTGGCTGATGGAACTGCCGTGGTGCATCCACACCCGGCGTCCGCTGGCCGGGGCCGGCTCGACGGGGGCGTCGGTGCGCAGGGCGATCACCTCGGTGATCTCCGTGTGCGGAAGCCAGATCTCGATGTCCTTCTCACCCGCGGGGAGCCCTGTGAAGTGGGCGGTGCCCGGCGGTCCCTCGGCGAATTCCGCGGTCTGGGTCTGCATGTCGGTGATCGTGCGCAGGTTTCCGCCGTTCACGGTGGCCTGTGCGGTGAGCCGGCCGTCGGCCAGCAGGTCGTACACGCCGTCCGGCGGGGGCGGGAAGCCCAGGTACACACGCTTGGTGGGCAGCGTGTCCAGTTGGATGCCGGTGGCGCGGGTACGGAAGGCCAGCCGGACACCGGAGGGCTGGGCCTCGGCCACGGCCAGCCGGTCGTCGGGGAGCTGGCGGCGCGCCCAGGCGGGCAGCCGGTGCGGCAGGAGACCGTGCGCGGTCTCTTCCACGTCAAGGTGTCCGCGCAGGAAGTCGGCGGTGAGGGGGGTGGTGATCAGTTTCTGTTCTGTGCTCATTGCCGCAAGCCTTCGGTGCTGGGAACTGGTGCTGGGAAGGGGTGGCGGATCGCGTCGGTGCGCGCGAATCGCGGGAAGAGCGGCGCGCCGCTGGTCAGGAGGTGGACCGGGCCCGCAGTGCGGCGTCGAGGGAGTCCAGGGTCCAGGCCCACGAGTCCTCCGGGTCGACGTCCGTGTGGCTGAAGCCACCGGCCGCTTCCAGGCTCACGTAACCGTGGAAGACGCTGCCCAGCATGCGGACCGCGTGTGTCTGGTCCGGCTCCGCCAGGTCGTACCCGCGCAGGATCGCCCGGGTCATCTGCGCGTGCCGGATACCGGCGCTGGCCGCGGCCGTCTGCGGATCGAGCCGGTACCGGGCTGCTTCGTACCGGCCGGGATGCGCTCGGGCGTAGTCCCGGTAGGCGTTGGCGAAGGCCCTCAGCGCGACCTTGCCCGCACGCCCGGCCACGGCGTCGGCGACCCGGTCGGCCAGTTCTTCCAGCGCGAGCAACGCGATCCGGGTCTTGAGCTCGTGGGAGTTTTTCAGGTGCGAGTACAGGCTCGCGACCTTCACGTCGAAACGCCGGGCGAGCGCCGACAGAGTCACCTGGCCGAAACCGGCCTCGTCGGCAAGTTCCGCACCGGCGTGCGTCAGCCGCTCGGCGCTCAGCCCTGCCCGCGCCACAACCATCACCCACCCTCGGTCTACCTATAGCTGGTATCTATTTACCTAAAGACTATAGGCAGACGCAAACTGACGAGACAATGAGCCCGATCTTGAAGGTCAGCTGATTCGGTCTCCCCGACCGCGGGTCACGCGGCAGCCCTCGTGGACGCGGCTCCCGCTGGCGGCGCCCCGCCTCAGCCCTTCCCCTTACGCGCCCGCGCCTCGCGCTCCGCCGCGTCCCGGCGCTTCCACTCCCGCCGCCGGTCCGCCTGCACCCGCAGGTCCGTGCGCGCCGCGATACGGGCGTTCTCCCGCTGGAGCCTGCGGTAGCTGTCCAGGCGGCGCGGGTGCAGCCCGCCGTGCTCCAGTGCCTCGACGACCGCGCAGCCCGGCTCCGCGGTGTGCGTGCAGTCGTGGAAGCGGCAGCGCGCGGCCAGCTCCTCGATCTCGGCGAAGACCCGGCCCAGCCCGTCGTCGGCCTCCCACAGGCCGACGCCGCGCAGGCCCGGGGTGTCGATGAGGACGCCGCCGCCGGGCAGGGGCAGCAGGTCGCGGGAGACGGTGGTGTGCCGGCCCTTGCCGTCCGCGTCGCGGACCTCGTGGACCCGCTGGGCGTCCGCGCCGAGCAGGGCGTTGGCCAGCGTGGACTTCCCGGCGCCGGAGGCGCCGAGCAGCACGGAGGTGCCGGTGGACAGCGCGGCAGCCAACTGGCTGACGCCGGCGCCGGTGGCGGCGCTGACCGCGAGGACGGGGGTGCCCGGCGCGACCTCCTCGGTGTCGGCGACGAGGTGGCCGAGGACGACCGGGTCGTCGACCAAGTCGGCCTTGGTGAGCGCGACCAGAGGCTGCGCGCCGCTGGACCAGGCGAGGGACAGCAGCCGCTCCAGGCGTGCCGGTTCGGTGTCGGCGGCGCGCGTCACCGCCAGCGAGACGGCGATGACGGCGTGGTCGACGTTGGCGGCGAGGACCTGGCCCTCGGAGCGTTTGGACGACGCCGAGCGCAGAAAGGCCGTGCGGCGCGGCAGCAGGGCCCGTACGGCGAACCGTTCGCCTGGTTCGAGCGCGGCCCAGTCGCCGGTGCAGGGCAGCCGGGTGAGGTCGGCGGTGCGGCCGGCGACCCGGTCGGCGGCGGCCAGGCGGGCGGTGCTGGCGCGGACGGGTCCCGCGTCGGTGAGGGCGATGCAGGAGCCTCGGTCCACCCGCGCGATACGGGCGGGGATCAGCCCCTCGGACTCGTACGGCGCGAAGGCGTCGGCGGCGGTCTCATCCCAGCCGTAGGCGATCAGGCGGCGGGGTACGGGGAGGTGTGTCAACGGAGCGACCCTTCAGAAAGGAGCGGGCGTGCGGCTGTCCTGCGGGGACTGCGCCCCTGACGGCTTCGGTCATGGCCCTCACCTCCCTGGTCGATACCGGTCACGTGGTGCGCTGAAAGCGTATGCAACCGCGCACGTGTCACGCCAGGGGTTTTCCCGGGGCGCCCGCTGCGCTCGCAGGGCGGCCGGCAGCGATCGGCGGCATGCTGGTCGGCACGGGAACGTCGCCGGGCGCCGGCGCCGCGCCCGTACCCCCGCACCCTCCGCGACGTGGACCGAGGTGACCGACGTGGCGTCCAACGAGGAGGTCGCCGCGCTCCTCCAGGAGTACGCCGACCTGCTGTCCATCACCGGAGGCGACGCCTTCAAGACGCGCGCCTACGAGCGCGCCGCCCGCGCGGTCGCCGGCCACTCCGCCGACGTGGCCGGGCTGGACGCCAAGGCGCTCAAGGCGATCCCCGGCGTGGGCGCCTCGATCGCCGGCAAGGTCGGCGAGTACCTGCGTACGGGCCGGGTGGCGGCGATCGACGAGGCCCGCGCGCGGATCCCGGCCGGGGTCCGGGAGCTGATCGCGATCCCCGCCCTGGGCCCCAAGCGCGCGCTGGTCCTGTACGAGGAGCTGGGCGTGGCCTCCGTGGACGAGCTGGCCGCGGCCATCGGCGAGCACCGGCTGCGCGGTCTGAAGGGCTTCGGGCCGAAGAGCGAGGAGAAGCTCCTCCACGGCATCGACCTGCTGCGTTCGGCCACCGGCCGGATCCCCGTCGACACCGCGCAGGAGCTGGCCGACGACATCGTCGCGCGGCTGTCCGCGGTGGCGGGCTGCGAGCGCTGCGCGTACGCGGGCTCGCTGCGCCGGCGCCGCGGCACCGTCGGCGACCTCGACGTCCTCGCCGCCGCGGACGACTCCGCGCCGCTGATGGCGGCGTTCACCGGGCTCCCGCTGACCGGCGAGGTCATCGGCACCGGCGAGACGAAGACGAGCATCCGCACCACCGGCGGCGTCCAGGTCGACCTGCGGGTGGTGCCGCCGGGCGCGTGGGGCGCGGCACTTCAGTACTTCACCGGCTCCAAGCAGCACAACATCCGCCTCCGCGAGATCGCCGTGCGCAAGAAGCTGAAGCTGTCGGAGTACGGGCTCGTCCACGCCCGCAGCGGCCGGCCCGTCCGGGTCGAGACCGAAGAGGACGTCTACGCCCGCCTGGGCCTGCCCTGGATCCCGCCGCCGCTGCGCGAGGACCGCGGCGAGATCGAGGCCGCCGCCCGCGGCGCGCTGCCGGAGCTGGTGACGGAGCACGGCCTGCGCGGCGACCTGCACACCCACACCGACCTCACCGACGGCGTCGACACGCTGGAGGCGATGGTCGACGCCGCCCGCGAGCGCGGCTACGCCTACTACGCGATCACCGACCACGCCCCCGAGCTGCGCATGCAGCGCATGACGAGGGAGAAGATGCTCGCCCAGCGCGAGACCGTGGCACGGCTGGACGCGCGCAGCCGGCGGCGCACCGGCGGGCTGCGGCTGCTGCACGGCACGGAGCTGAACATCGCGCCGGACGGCTCGGTCGACTGGCCCGGCGAGTTCCTGGAGACGTTCGACGTGTGCGTGGCCTCGGTCCACTCCCACTTCACCCAGCCCAGGGACGAGATGACCCGCCGCTTCCTCGCGGCGGTGGAGAACCCGCACGTGCACATCATCGGCCATCCCACCGCGCGCAAGGCCGGCAAGCGGCCGGCGGTGGACGCGGACTGGGACGCGGTCTTCGCGGCCTGCGCCCGTACGGGCACGGCGCTGGAGGTCAACGCGCACCCCGACCGGCTCGACCTGCCGGACGAGCTGATCCTGCGGGCGCGGAGCCACGGCGTGAAGTTCGCCGTGGACAGCGACGCGCACGCGGTGACGGACCTGGCGAACATGCGCTACGGGGTGGGCATCGCGCAGCGGGGGTGGCTGACGCCGGAGGACGTGATCAACACGTGGCCGCTGGCGCGGCTGCGCCGCTTCCTGCGCGGGCGGGCCGCCTGAGGCGGCGGCCGGGCGGTGCGGCCAGGTGGGCGGGGCAGGTGGGCGGGTCCGGCGGGGGTCGGGGCGGGCGGCACGCGTTCGCGGCGACCCCCGTACGGACCCAGGCGGGCCGCCCCCGGGCGTGCGAGGGATGGCCCCGTACTCACGGGACCTCGTGCCGCTCCCCCTCCTCCCGGCCGGCCGGGACCTCCCGCCCCTCCTGCTCGTCCCGCTCCGCGGGGGCGGCCGGCCGGTCCCTGGCCCGGGAGCGCCGGGCCTCCTCCGCCGCCTCCTCCTCTTCCTCCGCCCGCGCCGGCTCCGCCTCCGCCTCCTCCCGCTCCGCCGCCGAGGCGTCCCCGTCGAGGCCGCGGAGGCGGGCCTGCCGCTCCGCCGAGGCCTCGGCGACCAGCCTGGCCGCCGCCTCCTGCCGGGCGCGGGCGGTCTCGGCCCGGCCGGTGGCGGTGGCGACCGACGGCCAGACGCGGTCGAAGGCGGCGTTCACCGCCGCGCCGACCAGCACCGCGAACGCCGAGACGCCGAACCACAGCAGCACCGCGACGGGCGCGGCCAGCGACCCGTAGATCGTCGGGCCCTCCACGGCGTTGAGCAGGTAGAGCCGCAGCAGCACGCTGCCCAGCAGCCACATGCCGAGCGCCACCAGCGCCCCCGGCAGATCCTCGCGCCACGGCGAGCGCACGGGGACGGCCGCGTGGTAGAGCGTCGTCAGAAAGGCGACGGACAGCACCACGACGACCGGCCAGTACAGCACCCGTACGGCCGTCTCGCTCCACGGGAGCAACTGCACCACCGCGTCCGGCCCCGCCACCATCAGCGGCAGCGCGACCACGCCGAGGACCAGCGCGACGAGGTACAGCCCGAACGCCAGCAGCCGGGTCCTGACGATGCCGCGGTGGCCTTCGAGCCCGTACATGATGGTGATGGTGTCGATGAAGACGTTCACGGCGCGCGAGCCCGACCACAGCGCCAGCGCGAAGCCGAACGAGATGAGGTCCGGGCGCCCGCCGCGGGTGACGTCGTCGAGCAGCGGGCGGACTATCTCGTCGACGCCCTTGTCCGTCAGGACCGCGTCGGAGGCGTCGATGATGTTGTGCCGGATGGTCTCGACGTCGATGAGCCACTGGTCGAAGTAGCCCAGCAGACCGAGGAGGCCGAGGAGCAGCGGCGGCAGCGACAGCAGGCTGAAGAACGCGGCCTCGGCGGCGAGGCCGATCACGCGGTGCTGCATGCAGGTGTTGACCGTGTCCTTCAGCAGGAGCCAGGCGACCCGGCGCTTGGGCAGGTTCTGGTACAGGGCGCGGGCCTGGCGCAGCCGGCTGCGGGGTCCGCCCCGTCCGCCCTGTTCCGCACCCGTTTCCCGTTCTGCTCCCACCTGCCTACCGTAGCTGTCATGACAGCAGGTACTCACACGGTGACGAATCAGGCACCACCCCTGGTCGGCTACGACGTCTACACGGCGGACGCGGCCCTCACCGAGGCGGTCGAGCGGTACGTCGCGCCCGAGCGGCACGGCGAGGCGCGCGCGGAGCTGACCGCGCTCGGGCGGGCGGCGGGCTCCGCCGAGGTGCAGCGGTGGGGCGTCGAGGCGAACGCCTCGCCGCCCGTGCTGCACACCCACGACCGCTACGGCCACCGCCTCGACGAGGTCGCCTTCCACCCCTCCTGGCACCGGCTGATGGAGCGCGGCGTGGCCGCCGGGCTGACCGACGCCTGGAACCGCCCGGACGGGCATGTGCGGCGGGCGGCCGGGTTCCTGGTGTGGACGCAGGCCGAGGCGGGGCACGGGTGCCCGCTGTCGATGACGCACGCCGCGGTGCCGGCGCTGCGCGCGCAGCCGGAGCTGGCCGCGGTGTGGGAGCCGCTGCTGACCTCGCGGGTGTACGAACCGGGGCTGACGCCCGCCGCCGCGAAGGCGGGCGCGATCACCGGGATGGGGATGACGGAGAAGCAGGGCGGCTCGGACGTACGGGCCAACACCACGCGGGCGGAGCCGGCCGGGGACGGCGCGTACGCCCTGACGGGTCACAAGTGGTTCTGCTCGGCGCCGATGTCGGACGCCTTCCTGGTGCTCGCGCAGGTGCCGTCGGGCGGCTCCGGCGCCGGCGGGCTGACCTGCTTCCTGCTGCCGCGCATGCTGCCGGACGGCAGCCGCAACACCATTCTGCTCCAGCGGCTCAAGGACAAGCTGGGCAACCGCTCGAACGCCTCCGCGGAGGTCGAGTTCGACGGTACGACGCTCGCCTGGCGGGTCGGCGAGGAGGGCCGGGGCATCCCGGCGATCATCGAGATGGTCGCCGCCACCCGGGTCGACTGCGCGACGGCCGCGGCTGCCGTGATGCGGCAGGCGGTGGCGCAGGCGGTGCACCACTGCACGTACCGCGCGGCGTTCGGCGGGGCGCTCGCCGACAAGCCGCTGATGCGCAACGTGCTGGCGGACCTGGCGCTGGAGTCGGAGGCCGCGACGGCGCTGGCGCTGCGGCTGGCCGCCGCGTACGACGCGGGCACGGACGACGAGCGGGCGTTCCTGCGCCTTGCGGTGCCGGCGGCGAAGTACTGGGTGACCAAGCGGTGCACGCCGGTGGCGGCGGAGGCGCTGGAGTGTCTGGGCGGCAACGGGTACGTGGAGGAGTCGGGGATGCCACGGCTGCTGCGCGAGGCGCCGCTGAACTCGATCTGGGAGGGCTCGGGCAACGTACAGGCGCTCGACCTGCTGCGCGCACTGCGGCGGGAGCCGCGGGCGGTGGACGCGGTGCTCACCGAGATCGGCCGGGCGCGGGGCGCGGACCACCGGCTGGACCGGGCGGTCAAGGACCTGCTGACCGGGCTGGCGGACCTGGAGGGCGTCGAGACGCGGGCGCGCCGTCTGGCGGAGCGGCTGGCGCTGGTGCTGCAGGGGGCGCTGCTCGTACGGCACGCGCCGGCGGCGGTCGCGGACGCCTTCTGCGCCTCGCGGCTGGGCGGCGAGTGGGGCGCGGCGCTGGGGACGCTGCCGCACGGGCTGGACCTGCGCGCGGTGGTGGACCGGGCCCGGCCGGTGCCCGCCGGCTGAGGTGCCCGGCTGAAGGTGCGCGGCCTGAAGGTGCCCGGCTGAGGGGGCGCGGCCTGGGAGTGCGCGGATGCGACAGCGGAAGGCCCTCCCGCAGGGTGGCGAGGTGACCTCCCGCTGTGACAGGGCGCCGGGAAGCGGTGCCGCGCCGACTCGGCACCCCTCCGCTCAACACCCCCCGGCCACTCAACTCCTCCCGCACGCGTGTGCGCAAAGGTTGCACACCGTTGCAGGTCGCCACTGCGGTGTAATCGGTTTCGTCCAAGAGGTGGGCGCGGGGGCACTGGCGCGGGCACCATTGACCAGGACCGGCTGAACGGACAGGCCAGCGGGGAGTGTTGTGCCGGAAAGCGCGAATGCGGGCGACGGCGGGCTGGGGCACCGGCAACCGGGCCGGGCACGCGGCCCGCGGGCCGGCTGGGGCCGCGCGCTGACCGGCCCGGGCGGACGCGCCGCCGAGGCGTACGCCGTCCCCCTGCCGGAGCTGGCGCCGGCCGCCGACGGCCCGCGCGAGGTGATCGGCGATTCCTGGCGCCGCGCGGCGGAGCGCGGCCTGGACCGCGAGGGCGGCCGGCCGCGGCGGGTGGGCGGCGTGGAGCTGGAGTGGCGGCGGCGTACGGCGGGTGTCGGCGTCCTGCGCGAGGTGCTGCGCGACGGGCTGATCCCGGGCGGGGAGACCGTGCCCGAGCACGTCGTCGTGGTCACCGACGCCGACGGCGTGGTGCTCTGGCGCGACGGGGAGCGCGCGATGCTCAAGGCGGTGAGCCGGATCGGGCTGGCGGAGGGCGCGAGCTGGAGCGAGGACTCCGCGGGCACCAACGGCATCGGCACCGCCCTGGCGACGGGCCGCCCGGTGGGCGTCTACGGCGACGAGCACTTCCTGCGCACGTGCCGTACGTGGAGCTGCGCCGCCGCGCCGCTGACCGACCCGCGCGACGGGCGGCTGCTGGGCGTGGTCAACGTGACCGGCCCGGCGCGCACGATGCCGACGATCTCGCTGGCGTTCGTCACCGCCGTCGGCCGGGTCGCGGAGGGCGAGTTGCGCGACCGGCACTGGACGGCGCTGGGGCGGCTGCGGGCGGTCGCGGCGCCGGTCCTGGCCGGTATCGGGGGCCGGGCGCTGGCCGTGGACGAGCACGGCTGGGCGGCGGGGGCCACCGGGATGGTGCCGCCGGAGCGGGTGGCGCTGCCGAAGCCGCCGGCGGCCGGCCCGTGCGTGCTGCCGGGGCTGGGGCGGTGTGCGCTGGAGCCGCTGCCGGGCGGCGGGTGGCTGGTACAGGTCGAACCGGAGGAGTCCGCGACGGCCCCGACGCGGGTGGTCGTGGACCTGACCCGGCCGGCGTCGCCGAGCCTGGCGGTGCAGGGCGGCGCGGGGCGGTGGTCGCAGCAGGTGAGCCCGCGCCACGCGGAGCTGCTGTACCTGCTGGCGGTGCACCGCGACGGGTTCAGTTCCACGGCGCTGGCCGACGCGCTCTTCGGCGACCCCGGGCGCACGGTGACGGTACGGGCGGAGCTGTCCCGGCTGCGCCGGAAGTTCAGCGGGCTGCTGGCGCACAGGCCGTATCGTTTCTCCGACGAGATCGACGTCCAGCTCCTGCTCCCGGCCCGCCCCGCCGACCTGCTCCCCCGGTCCACGGCCCCGGCGGTCCTGGCCGCCCGCCGCTGAGTTCACCGGCGCGGGTTAGGATCACCGGCCCACGCGTCTGCAGGGGAGGAAGCGATGCCCGTCGGGCCCGCGACCAGTGACACCGTCTACGAACCCGTCCCCCTCTGGGCGAGGATCCCGCACGGGATCTGGCTCAGGGAAGCCACCTCCGTGGCCGTCGACTCGGCCGACCGCGTCTACGTCTTCAACCGCGGCAACATGCCGGTGCTCGTCTTCGACCCGGATGGCAACGTTGTCGACATGTGGGGCAACGACACCCCGCACCTCGGCACCGAGCTGTACGAGGACCCGTACGGCAA
Source organism: Streptomyces sp. CNP082 (assembly GCF_059570535.1). Classification (NCBI taxonomy): domain Bacteria; kingdom Bacillati; phylum Actinomycetota; class Actinomycetes; order Kitasatosporales; family Streptomycetaceae; genus Streptomyces; species Streptomyces sp. CNP082. The sequence goes on along the minus strand of NZ_JCANSZ010000007.1, from coordinate 56,603 downwards.
CACCCAGCCGCGCTGGCGCGGCTGCCGCTTCACCCGCCCGCACGCGGTCACCGTCGACCACGAGGACCACCTCTGGCTCGTCGACGACGTCGGCAACACCATCACCAAGGCCGACCGCACCGGCACCACCCTGCTGACCCTCGGCACGGGCGAGCCCAGCGGCTTCCAGAGCGGCGAGCCCTTCAACCGCCCCACGGACGTGGCGATATGCCCGCGCACCGGCGACGTCTTCATCACCGACGGCTACGGCAACTCCCGCGTCCACCACTACGACGCCACCGGCCGCCACCTCGCCTCCTGGGGCACCCCCGGCACCGACCCGGGCAGCTTCAGCCTCCCGCACGCGCTGACCCTCACGGACGCCGCCGACGGCGACGGCACCGTCGTCGTCTGCGACCGCGAGAACCACCGCGTCCAGGTCTTCTCCCGCACCGGCGAGTTCCGCACCACCTGGCACGCCCACAAGGCGGTGGCCGTGTGCGCCACAGGCACGGGCCCCGACACCCGCCTCTACGTCGCCGAACAGGGCCCGCCCCCGGTCCAGCGCGGCGTCCCCGGCATCGGCCACAAGATCCGCGTCTTCGACGCCGCGGGCCACGAGGTGACCCGCTTCGGCGCGGACCTCCCCGGCGAGTCCCCGGGCAGCTTCAACTGGCTGCACAGCATCGCGGTCAACTCGGCGGGCGACGTGTACGCGGCGGAGGTCTCGTACGTCGAGGCGGGCAGCAAGCTCGACCCGCCGCGGGAAATGGTCAGCCTGCGCAAGTGGCGCCGCCGCGGGTGACGCCTCCCGGCCCGCGCGGCGCCGGCCGTCGGCGCCGTCACCCGGGACCGCGGCCCGGCCCGCGCCCGTCGGCCGGGCCCGGGGCGCCGGTGCGCAGGTAGGCGAGGACGGCGAGCACACGGCGGTTGTCGCGGCCCGCGGGCGGGATGCCGAGCTTCGTGAAGATGCCGTTGATGTGCTTGGCGACGGCGCTGGAGCTGAGGACGAGCGCCTCGGCGATGCCGGTGTTGGACCGGCCCTGGGCCATCAGCGCCAGCACCTCCCGCTCGCGCGGCGTCATCCGGTCCAGGGGGCGGTCGCGGTCGCGCCGGTCCGGCGGCGGCGCGGGCCGGCCGGGCGGCGCGGCGCCGTGCTCCGCCAGCAGCTCGGCGAGGGCCTGCCGGAGCATCTCGGGGTCTTCGGCGATCAGCACCCGCATCGCGCCGCCGCGCGCCGCCGCGGTGCGCGGCTGGTCGGCGGGGCGCGGCATCGTCAGTCGTCCCGGGCGGTGAGCGCGCCGAGTTCGGTGGGCACGGCGTAGACGGCCGTGTGCACGGGATGGGCGCCGGGGCCCGGTCCGCGGCTGCGCTCGGCGTAGCGGTGGAGCACGGCGAGCAGGTCGGCGCGCAGCTCGCGCAGTTCGCCGGGGGTGAGCCGGAGCGGGGTGCTGGACAGGGCGGAGACGTTGCGCCAGTGCTGCGGCAGCCGGTGGCGCCGGCGAATGAACTCCTCGACCACCCGGGCGTCCCTGGCCAGCATGGCGGCGGCGAACGCGTCCGCCGCCCGCGTCGTCGCGGGCTCCTCGTCCGGCTCGCGGGTGTAGGTGAGGTCGAGTTCGCGCACCCGCCAGGGGCGGGCGCGGCCCTTGCCGCCGTGGGTCTCCTCGATGAGGCCGTACTTCCCGAGCGTGCCCAGGTGGTACGAGCACACCTTCGGGGTGAGCCCGAGCAGTTCCGCGGCCCGGCTCGCGGTCAGCGGCCCCTCCCGTTCCAGCAGGTAGAGCAGGTCGAGCCGGACCGGGTGTGCCAGCGCCCTCAGCGCGCGCGGATCGGTGCCCGCGGTGCTGGGGGAAGATTCCTTCTCGGAAGACATGTTCCGAGGATGCCCGGGGGCCGCGGACGGCGTCAAGACTGCACAAAACTCCACCCCGGACGGGCAGAAACGCTACCGACACGGCACCTGCCCGGCGACCAGACTCCCTCACAGGAGGAGATCGCGAGGCGGCCGACGCCGCCCGCCGCCCGGCCGTCGCGGCGGCCCACGGCCACGTACGCGACCGCCGACACCCCGAGGAGGAACCCCGCATGCACGCACCGTCGCACCGTCACCGCCGCCGCACCGTCGTCGGCGCCGGCCTGGCCGCCCTGGCAGGCGCCTCCGGGTCCGGCGCCGCGGCGCGGCCGGCCACTGCCGCCGCGGGCACCGGCACGGACGCCCGGGGCCCCGCTTCCGGCACCGGCGTGCTCCGGCGCGAGGTGGAACGGGCCCGCGCCGCCGGCGGCTTCGTCAGCGTCGTGGCCCACCTGCGCGACGGCCGGCGCCGCAGCCGTGCCCGCTCGGGCGTCGCCGGCCTCCGGACCGCCGAGCCGGCGCCGTACGACGGCTGTGTACGCGGCAACAGCGTCACCAAGACGTTCGTCGCCACCCTGGTCCTCGCTCTGGAGGCCGAGGGGCGCCTGTCCCTGGGCGACCCCGTCTCCCGCTGGCTGCCGGGCCTGATCTCCGGCAACGGCCACGACGGCGACGCGATCACACTTCGGCACCTGCTCCAGAACACCAGCGGCCTGCCCAACCACACCCAGCTCATCGACTTCGACCAGAGCGGGGAGTCCTTCCAGCGCCACCGGGAACGCCACTACGAGCCCGCGGAACTCGTCGCCATGTCGCTGGCGGAGCCGCCCCGCTTCCCCCCGGCCGACCCGGACGACCCCGAGCCCGACTGGGAGTACTCCAACACCAACTTCGTCGTCGCCGGCATGGTCGTCGAGGCGGTCACCGGCCACGGCTGGCGCCGGGAGCTGCGCCGCCGCATCACCCGCCCCCTCGGCCTGCGCCGCACCTACGCGCCCGGCGACGACACGGCGCTGCCGGCGCCGCACGCCCGCACGTACAAGCTGTTCCCGGAGAACCGCGCCGAGTGGACCGACACCACCGTGCGGAACATGACCTTCTACGGGGCCTCAGGCGAGATCGTCACCGCGCCCGGGGACCTGGAACGCTTCACCACCGCCCTTCTCGGCGGCCGGCTCCTGCCCCCGCCCCAACTGCGCTCCATGCTGCGCTCCGTCCCCCTCACCGCCGGCTACGCGCAGCTCATCCCCCGGGGCCGCTACGGCCTGGGCATGATCCGCCGGACCCTGCCCTGCGGCAGCCACGTGTGGTGCCCGGCCGGCCAGGGCGCGGGCAGCGAGACCTACGCCTCGTGCACGGAGGACGGCCGCACGGCCGTCGTGGTCCACACCACCGGCACGGGCGACCCCGACCAGATCACCCGCGGCTTCACGGCGACCATGCGGCTGATGGACAACGTGCTCTGCGACGCCCTCGGCTGACGCGGCCCGCGGCCCCCCGCCCCGGCCGGGCTCTCCCCGCACCCCGGAGCTTCACCACACGGAGCTTCACCGCACGTGCCGGAGCTTCTCCGCCACCCGGTCGCGGAGCAGCTCGTACTCCTCTCGCAGCCGCACGATCTGCGGCGGGCGGGCGATGACCGTGCCCTCGGTGACGGTCTCCTCGGGGCCGAACTGCTCGCGGGTGAGGTCTATCTCGACGCCCATGCCCAGCCGGTTCCACCAGTGGTAGTCCGTGCGCTGCCCGTCCACCAGGACCTCACCGCGCAGCAGCTCACCGCCGAGCAGGTCGTTGACGACCATCGCGGTGGTGCCGCACTGGTCGCGGGCGGGGTTCTCGGGCGTCCAGTGCGCCCGGAACTCGGGTGTGCACGTGTCGGCGCCCCAACTGCTGCGAAGGGCACGCTCGATGTCGGTGAGAAGCAACGGCGTCATGCCGGCATCCTCACACCCGCCACTGACAACGCCGGATAACGGCGGGGAACGGCGGAGAACGGCGGGGAACTCCGGGGAACGGCGGAGAGTGGCCGGAGAAGCTGCCGCTGCCCCGCGGCGCCGGGGGGCGCCGCGGGGCAGCGGGTCGCGGAGTCAGTGGGAGGCGCTCAGCAGCCCGCGGATGCGGGCCGCCAGGGTCTCGAACTCCGGGGCCGACATGACCTTTCCGTAGTCCCGGGCCCGCGGCAGGTCCACCGGCATCGTCTCGACGATCCGGCCCGGGCGGGGGCTCATCACCTCCACCCGGGTGCCGAGGTAGACGGCCTCCGAGATGGAGTGGGTGACCAGCACGATCGTCGTGCCCGTCTCCCGCCAGATGCGGTTGAGCTCGACGTTCAGATGCTCCCGCGTCAGCGCGTCCAGCGCGCCGAACGGCTCGTCGAGCAGCAGCACCGGCGGCTCGTGCAGCAGCGCGCGGCACAGCGCCACGCGCTGCTGCATGCCGCCGGACAGCTCGTGCGGCAGGGCGTCCTCGAAGCCCTTGAGGCCCGTCATCTCGATCAGCTCGTCGGCACGGCGCGCCGCGGTCTGCTTGTCCATGCCGCGCATCTCGGCCTGCAGCAGGATGTTCTTGCGCGCCCCGCGCCACTGCAGCAGCGAGGCCCGCTGGAACGCGAAGCCGATGTTGCGCTGCGGGCCGGTCACCTGCCGGCCCAGCAGGCTGACCTGGCCCGTCGTCGGCAGCACCAGGCCGGCGATCATCTTCAGCAGGGTCGACTTGCCGCAGCCCGACGGGCCGAGGATGGAGACGAACTCACCGGGCTCGATCCGCATCGAGACCCCGTCGACCGCCGTGGTGCGACTGCGCTTCGTCGTGAACGTGCACGTCACATCGCGGATGTCGATACTTGCGGACGCCGCCGCGCCGGTGGCGGCGGTCTTCTTCTGTTCGAGCTGCGGCACTGCTCACCCCTTAGCGGCGTACGACGCGTCCCAGTAGTCGGCGGGCTGCTTGGCCTCCTTCAGCATCCCGCCGTCCGACAGCAGGTCGATAGTCTCCTGCCACGACTCCTCGGAGTTGACGCCGATTCCGCCGCCGTCCCCCTGAAGCAGCGGCAGCGTGTCCTTGAGCTGGTTGGCCAGTACGTTGTCCGGCGGCGGCTCGGTCGCGGCCTCGGACATGATCTGCACGGCCTCCTCCTGGTTGGCCTCGACCTCCTGCCAGGACTTGGTGGTGGCCCGGACGAACGCCTTGGCGAGCTCGGGGTCGTCGGCCAGCAGCTTGTCGGAGGCGACGATGCCGGTGCCGAGGACGTTCATGCCGAAGTCGGAGAAGAGGATGTAGTCGACCGTCTCGCCGGTGACGTCCTCGATGGTCGGGCCCTGGTCGTGGAAGAAGCCCATGATGGCGTCGACCTTGCCCGCGGCGAGCTGGGAGATCTTGTCCGCGGGCTGGACGTTGACGACCTTCACGTCCGAGGGGTCCACGTCGTTGGCCTCGAGCCAGCCGGGGAAGGTGGCGTACATCGCGTCGCCCGGCGTGCCGGCGACGGTCTTGCCCACCAGGTCGGCCGGCTCCTTGATGTTCTCGTCGGACACGAACTGCACGGAGGACGGGCCCTTCTGGAGGTACACCCCGAGGCTCTTGACCCCCATGCCCTCGCCGATGCCGGCCATCAGCGGCGGGGTGTCGGCCCAGCCGAAGTCGGTCTTGTTCTGCGCGACCTGCTGGATGGTGGCGCCGGAGCCGTTGCCCGGCTTGATCTCCAGGTCGATGCCCTCGTCGGCGTAGAAGCCCTTCTCCACGCCGTAGTAGAAGGCGGCGTGTTCCCCGTACGGCACCCAGTTGAGGGTCAGCGTGACCTTCTTGCCGTTGCCGTCGCCGCCCGCGTCGCCGCCGCCGTCGTCGTCGTCCGACGTGTCGGGGGCGCAGGCGGCGGCGAGCAGCGCGCTCAGCAGGGTGAGTGTCGCCGCGGTGCGTTTCATCGAGTCTCCTTCGTGGATACCCCCGCCTGGAGGCGGGGGAGGAAGCGAAGCTCCCGCGGAGCGGGGCAGGGATAGCCGGATCGCCGCCAGGGCGATGGGGCGTTCACCGCGGTGGTGGTGAGGTGGGCCGCTTGGTCAGGAACTCTCAACTGTCGGTGCTCCCGGGTAGGTTGTGGTGCATGGCGGCGGAAGCGAAGCAGGAGGATGCCGGGTACTGCCGGTACACCTACCGGCTTCGCCTGTCGTCCACGGCCCGTGTCGGGCTTGAAGCCGAGTGGGACCGGTTGCGCTGGGTGTGGAACGAATGTGTTGCCAAGTCGAAGGCGACTCATCTGCACAACAAGGCGGCAGGGAAGAGGCTGACGTGTGGTCCGGTGCAGCTCGCCGCGATGCTGACGGAGGCCCGCTCTCGTACGCCGTGGCTGCGTGAGGGTGCGTGTGTGCCGCAGCAGCAGTTGATCCGGGACTTCGGCAGGTCGAGGGCGAAGGCGCTCAAGGACGTCAAGGCCGGGTTGCCGGTGCGGCAGCGGGCGGGGATGCCGAAGTACAAGAAGAAGCGTGCGGCGCTGCCGACGCTGGAGTACACCCGGCGCGGATTCCGCCTCAAAGACGGGCGTCTGCTGCTTGCCGGCGGTATCGCCGTGACGGTGGTGTGGTCGCGGGAGCTTCCCGAGGCGCCGTCGAGCGTGCGTGTCTACCGGGACGGTGTCGGGCACTGGTGGGCGTCGTTCGTCGTTCCCGCGGTGACCGAGGCACTGCCCGCCACCGGCGCCGTGATCGGCGTCGACTGGGGCGTGCGGGAGACCGCCACCACTACGTCCGTCGCGCACGACCTTCCCCACGCCCAGCACGGCCGCACCGCGGCGGCCAGGCTCGCCCGCTACCAGCGGATGATGGCCCGCCGGAAGCCCGCGAAGGGGCAGGCCGCCTCGAAGGGCTACCGGCAGGCCAAGCGGCAGACCGCGAAGCTGCACAAGAAGGTCGCCCGGCAACGCCGGGACACCGGCCGTAAATGGGCCAAGAAGGTGGTCCGGGACCACGACGGTGTGGCGGTGGAGGACTTCCGGCCCAGGTTTCTCGCCAAGACCACGATGGCCCGCAAGGCCGCGGACGCCGCGATCTCCGCGACCAAGTCCGCACTGATCGAGATGGGGCGTAAGCACGGGCGCGTGGTGCACCTGGTGCATCCCGCGCACACCACCATGGAGTGCGCAGACTGCGGAGCGAGAACCAAGCACGCGCTGCCTCTCTCGGAACGAACGTATACCTGCACCGCGTGCGGAGTCTCCCGGCCCAGGGACAAGAACTCGGCGTACGTGATGCTGGTCCGGGCTGGTCTGGCCCCGGCAGGTGCTGAGGGCGGAAGCCCTCCGGGGGCGCTGCCCCCGGAGGCGGCCTGAGCCTGGAATCCGACACAAGCCGAAGGACACCCCGAGGGGGGCGCACGGCCGCAAGGCCGGACGGGAAACCCCCGCCTTCAGCCGAGTCGGAGCAGTCAAGTCGTTGCCTTCCTGGCGCGCGCGTGGTGGTACGGATTACGGCCCGGGCCCCCGTGGGCTCAGGTCGTCGCCAGGGTCACGCTGGAGCCCTCGCGGCGGCTGGCGTGCCACGGGATGAGCAGGGACTCGGCGACCTCGATGACGACGAACAGCACCACGCCGATCGCCGACATGAGGATCAGGTCCGCGAACAGCAGCGCGGAGTTCAGGTTGCCGCTGGCGAGCAGCAGGATGTAGCCGAGCCCTTCGCTGGCCCCGACGAACTCGCCGACGACGGCGCCGACCACGGCGAGGGTCACCGCGACCTTCAGCCCGGCCATGAGCTGCGGCAGCGCGCCGGGGAAGCGCACCTTGACGAAGACGCTCCACCGGCTGGCACCCATCGTCGCGGAGAGGTCCAGCAGTTCGGGGTCGGTGTCGCGCAGCCCGGCGACGCCGGAGACGACGACGGGGAAGAAGGCGATCAGCACCGCCAGGATGATCTTCGGGGAGAGCCCGGTGCCGAACCACACGATGAGGATCGGCGCGATGGCGATCTTCGGGATGACCTGGGCGAAGAGAATGATCGGATAGAGGGAGCGCTCGGCGGTCTTGGAGTAGACGATGAGCACGGCGGAGGCGATGCCGATGAGGGCCGCCAGCAGGAAGCCGATGACCGTCTCGTACAGCGTCACGTAGGTGTGCTCCGCCAGCATCGAGCGGTCTTCCCACATGACCTCGAAGACCGACCCGGGGGTGGGGACGAGGTAGCGCTCGACCATCTCCCTCGCGGTGACGAACCACCAGACGAGGCCGATCACGGCGAGCACGATGAGGGGCCGCCACACGGCGGAGCCGAAGGCGGCGAGCTGGTTGCCGAAGCGCGCTCCGCGCCGCCCCGTCCGCTCAGGGGCGGTCGGGACGGCGGCGGGCGCCTTGATGTCGTCCTGTGCCGTTGTCACTCGAGATGCATCCAATCGAGGTTGTACACGTGGCCGTCGCCGGGGCAGTTCACGGGGACGGGGGGAACGGTTCCCGGCTCCGGCCCGGATGGCGTCCGGGCGGTGACCGTGGCTGCCTGCTCCGAGGTCGTCCCGCGGTGGTGCGGTGGGGTCGTGCCAGGTGATGCCAAGTGGTGCTTGGTGCGGTGCTACGACAGTGGCCAAGGCCACAGAAAGCGCTTGCCATAAGCTACGGGCGGCGCCCACCCGCAGGCAAGGGGTCGTGAGGCAGATTCCTGCGGCGCGCCCGGGTCCGCAAGACACCGCGCGCCGTGGTCTGATTCCCCTATGGAGAGCACCGCCCTCACCACCTGGTCACTGGAGCAGACCGCCGAAGACGACCTCTGCCCGGCGGCCGTGCCGGCGGCCGTCGCGTCCGGCGGGCTGACCGTCGTCCGCGCCGGGATCCCTTCCCCGGGTTTCAGTCGTTATCTCTACGGGGCCGTCGGCGCCGACGTGTCGTGGACGGACCGGCTGGTGTGGGACGAGGAGCGCTGGCGCGCCTTCGTCGAGCAGCCGGGGACGGAGACGTGGGTGGCGTACGAGGGCGGGACGCCGGCCGGGTATCTGGAGCTGGAGGGGCAGGAGGACGGGGTGGTGGAGATCACCTACTTCGGCCTGCTGCCGGCGTTCCGCGGCCGGCGCATCGGCGGACATCTGCTGTCCGTCGGCACGGCGCGCGCCTGGGACCTGGCCACGCGGTGGCCCGGGCGGGCGCCCACCCGCCGGGTGTGGGTGCACACCTGCAGCGACGACGGCCCGTACGCCCTGGACAACTACCGCCGCCGCGGCTTCCGGATCTTCGACGTACGCAACGAGGACATCCCGGCTGGTCGCGCGCAGGAGTAGGCCCGTAAACCCCGATGTCCATATAGCAAGACCGTATTGTCCGCATGGTGGATCGCTGTGGACGATCCACGGCACCGCATGCCACGCTCTGTCCATGGACCGAGCTGGAGTCGCCCTGGTGAGTCGGCGTCACGTCGATCTCGGCCGCATGTCCAGCGCCATCTGTCCGGCGGGCTGAAAGTCACAGCACCGCCGACCTCCCGCCGCCGCCCAGTCGTCCCCACCGTCGCGGACGCATGCGCGCGCCCCTGCTCAGCCACCCTGCCGGAGAACCGTTTGCGCAGGTCATCCAGGGTCGTACGCCCGATAAGCCGGCTCCTGCGCTTGCCCTAAGGACACCTCTGTCATGGCTAACTCCTCCTCGCGCCCCACCGCGGCCGGCCGCCGCAAGGCCGGCCGCCACCGCGGCGAAGGCCAGTGGGCCGCCGGTCACTTCACGCCGCTCAACTCCAACGAGCAGGTCAAGAAGGACGACGATGGTCTCAATGTGCGGACACGTATTGAGACGATCTACTCCAAGCGCGGCTTCGACTCCATCGACCCCGCCGACCTGCGCGGCCGGATGCGCTGGTGGGGGCTGTACACCCAGCGCAAGCCCGGCATCGACGGCGGCAGGACGGCGGTCCTGGAGCCGCACGAGCTGGACGACAAGCACTTCATGCTCCGCGTCCGCGTCGACGGCGGCCGGCTGACGGTCACGCAGTTGCGGACGATCGGCGAGATCTCCCAGGAGTTCGCCCGCGGCACCGCGGACCTCACCGACCGGCAGAACATCCAGTTGCACTGGATCCGGATCGAGGACGTCCCGGAGATCTGGCGCCGGCTGGAGTCCGTGGGTCTTTCCACCACCGAGGCGTGCGGCGACGTTCCGCGCGTCGTCCTCGGCTCCCCGGTCGCCGGCATCGCCGCGGACGAGATCATCGACGGCACCCCGGCCATCGAGGAGATCCAGCGGCGCATCGTGGGCAACCCCGCGTACTCCAACCTGCCCCGGAAGTTCAAGGGCGCGGTCTCCGGCTCCCCGCAGCTCGACATCGTGCACGAGATCAACGACGTCGCCTTCGTCGGCGTCGAGCACCCGGAGCTGGGCCCGGGGTTCGACGTCTGGGTCGGCGGCGGTCTGTCGACCAACCCCAAGCTGGGGGTACGGCTCGGCGCCTGGGTGCCGCTCGACGAGGTGCCGGACGTCTTCGAGGGCGTCGTCGGGATCTTCCGCGACTACGGCTACCGCCGGCTGCGCAACCGGGCCCGGCTGAAGTACCTGCTCGCCGACTGGGGCCCGGAGAAGTTCCGCCAGGTGCTCCAGGACGAGTACCTGCTGCGCACGCTCGCCGACGGCCCCGCGCCTCAGGTGCCCGCCGAGCGCTGGCGCGACCACATCGGAGTGCACCGGCAGCGCGACGGCCGCTACTACCTGGGCTTCGCCGCCCGCGTCGGCCGCATCGACGGCGGCACCCTGACGAAGATCGCCGAACTGGCGGCGCAGCACGGCTCCGACCGGCTCCGTACCACCGTCGAACAGAAGATGCTGATCCTCGACGTCGAGGAGGACCAGGTCGCCCCGCTGCGCGAGGCGCTGGCGGCGCTGGACCTCCAGGTCGCGCCGTCGGTGTTCCGGCGCGGCACGATGGCCTGCACCGGCATCGAGTTCTGCAAGCTGGCGATCGTCGAGACGAAGGCCCGCGGCGCGGCTCTCGTGGACGAACTGGAGCGGCGGCTGCCCGGCTTCGACGAGCCGATCACCATCAACCTCAACGGGTGCCCGAACTCCTGCGCCCGTATCCAGGTGGCGGACATCGGTCTCAAGGGGCAGCTCGTCACCGACGAGAACGGCGAGCAGGTCGAGGGCTACCAGGTCCACCTCGGCGGCGCCCTCGGCCTCGACCCCGGCTTCGGCCGCAAGGTGCGCGGCCTGAAGGTCACGGCGGCGCAGCTCCCCGAGTACGTCGAGCGCCTGCTCACCCGCTACGCGGCCGGGCGCACGGAGGGCGAGCGGTTCGCCCAGTGGGCGGCGCGCGCCGGCGAGGAGGACCTCAAGTGAGCGGGCGGGCGGCGCCGTTCTACTGCCCGTACTGCGGCGACGAGGACCTGCGCCCGTCCGAAGAGGGGCACGGCACATGGGAGTGCAGGTCCTGCAATCGCGCTTTCAAGCTCTCGTTCCTCGGGCTGCTGGCCGACGGCCTGCGTCCCGACAGCGATGGAGGGAACCACAACCGATGACCGTCATCGAAGACGCGGATACGGATACCGCGGCGCTTGCCGAGCGGGCCGGCCGCGAACTGGAGGACGCCCCGGCGCTGGAGATCCTGCGCTGGGCGACGGACACCTTCGGCAAGCGCTTCTGTGTCACCTCGTCCATGCAGGACATGGTCGTCGCGCACCTGGCGGCCCGCGTCCAGCCGGGCGTGGACGTCCTGTTCCTCGACACCGGCTACCACTTCCCCGAGACCATCGGCACCCGTGACGCGGTGGCCGCGGTGATGGACGTCAACGTCGTCTCGCTCACCCCCCGGCAGACGGTCGAGGAGCAGGACGCCGAGTACGGCCCGCGGCTGTACGAGCGCAACCCCGACCTGTGCTGCGCGCTGCGCAAGATGCAGCCGCTGGCGGACGGCCTGGCCGCGTACGACTCCTGGGCCACGGGCCTGCGCCGCGACGAGTCGCCGACGCGCGCGGACACCCCGGTCGTCGGCTGGGACGCCAAGCGGCGCAAGGTGAAGGTCTCGCCGATCGCCCGCTGGACCGAGGCGGACGTGCAGAACTACGTCGCCGAGCACGGCGTGCTGACCAACCCGCTGCTGGCCGACGGCTACCCCTCCATCGGCTGCGCGCCGTGCACCCGCCGGGTCGCGCCCGGCGAGGACGCCCGCGCGGGCCGCTGGGCGGGCTTCGCCAAGACCGAGTGCGGCATCAACGTCTGAGCCCTCCGGCGCGACCCCACCGTTTTCCGATCGGACCGTTCTACCGTTACGAGCCATGCATCCCGTACTGCTGATCGTCGCCCACGGCAGCCGCGACCCGCGGCACGCCGCCACCGTCGCCGCACTCGCGGCGGGGGTGGCGGCGGCGCGACCGCGCGCGCGGGTGGCGACCTGCTATCTGGACCACTGCGCCCCGCGCGTGCCGCGGGCGCTGCGGCGGCTGTACGACGAGGGCGTACGGGACGTGGTCGCCCTGCCGCTGCTGCTGGCCCGCGCCTTCCACGCCAAGTCCGACATCCCCGCCGCCCTGGACGAGGTACGGGCCGCGCTGCCGCGGCTGCGCGTGACGCAGGGCGGCGTGCTGGGCCCGGACGCCCTGCTGACCGCGGCGCTGGACCGCCGGATGGCGGAGGCCGGGCTGCGGCTGCCCGCCGAGCGGGCCCGTACGGGCGTCGTGCTGGCCGCGGCGGGCTCCAGTGACCCGGAGGCGATCGCGAGCGTCGCAGAAACCGCGCGGGAGTGGCGGCGCACCGCAGGATGGTGCGCCGTGCGGCCCGCGTTCGCCTCCGCGGCGCCACCCCGTACCGCCGACGCCGTCCGCGCACTGCGCGCGGACGGCGCCGAGCGGGTGGCGGTGGCGCCGTACGTCATCGCCCCGGGCTTCCTGCCCGACCGCATCGTGCGGGGCGCCGCGGAGGCGCGGGCGGACGTGCTCGCGCCGGTGCTGGGCGCGGCGCCGGAGCTGGCGCACCTGCTGGCGCGGCGGTACGACGAGGCGTGCGCCGGCGAGCGGCTCGGCCTCATCGCCTGATCGCCTAGCAGTTCAGCTCACCGGTAGGTGATGTCCGACTCCTCGTAGAGGCAGTTGGTGCCGTCGGGGCCGGAGCCGATCTCGTCGGGCTCGTCGCCGTCGTCGTTGCCCTCGTACTTCACGCAGGGCTCGATGTCGCGGTCGTCGTCGCCGATGATCGTGATGTTGTTGAACTCCGCGGTGTCGCCGTAGTTGACGTTGACACCGGCCAGCCGGTCGCCGGGCGCGGTCACCTCGATGTCGTTGAGTACCACGTGCCGCTCGTACTGGCTGGAGCAGTTGCCGCAGGAGCGGTACAGCGCGCCGAAGTCCTCGACCGCGAATCCGCTGACGGTCAGCGTGCCGCCGCCGTTGTGCTGCAGCACCTTGTCCTCGGCCCGGCGGGCGCCGCCGCCGGTGACGGTGAAGCGGGAGCCGTCGCCGCCGCGGAAGGTGGCGGCGTCCTCGCCGACGTCCTCCCACCACACGTTCTCCAGGGTGCAACTGCCCTCGCAGTGCACGCCGTCGGCGGCCGGCGAGCCGAGGATGACGTTCTTGAGCGTGGCGCCGTCCGACAGCTCGAAGAGGGCGCCCTGGTCCTCGTCCTGACCGCCGCCGCCGAGGTCGCCCTCGCCGTAGAAGCGCTTCATGCCGCCGTCGAACTCGCCGCTGACCTCCCGGGTCTCGCTGACCCCCTCCTGGCCGCTGGGCGTGGGCCAGTCGGCGGCCGACGCCGGCGAGGCCAGCGAGGTGGCGAGGGCCCCGACGCCCAGGGCCGCGGCGCTCAGCGCACCGGTGACCGTGCGCTTCATCGTGCGGCGCTTCCTGTGCTTGCGTTCCATGGTTCCGTCCTCACGGTGGGGGGTGTGGTCGTTCATCCGGGGGTTCCCGCGGCCGGCCGCGGGGCGGCCGGCATGCCGTCGCCGATGAAGAAGCTCGGGTGCGGCGGCTGGTTGTAGCCGGTGTTCTGCCAGGCCAGCGCCTCCCGGTACTGCCGGTCCTGCAGCAGCGTGGTGATGCGCCGGTCCGTCTCGTAGGGCGTGGAGTAGATCCGCAGCGCCGTGTCGTCCGAGGTGGGCCAGACGACCTCCTCGCGCCAGTCGCCGAGGATGTCGCCGGAGAGCGAGGGCACCGCCTTGGTGCCGTTGTTGGAGTGCACGCCCTCGCCGGTCAGCAGGCGGGTGTCGGCTTCGGGCCCGTACTTGTCGATGTGCGTGCCGTCGAGCAGCTCACGCACCGGGTCGCCGTCCCACCAGGAGACGAAGTTGACGGCGGACGGCTCGCGGCCCACGGGGTCGCCGCCGGGGCTGCGCAGCGAGCCGTCGGCGGCGGACCAGGACTCGGCGCCGGGGCTGCCGGCCCAGATGTCGGCAGAGACGCCGCGGCCGTTGTCGGCGCCGGAGGCCGTCGTCCACCGCGGCTCGCCGGTCTCGGCGTCGGCGAACCAGGAGCCGGGTTTGGCGGAGTCCTCGGAGACCTTGAAGTACTCCAGGCCCTCGTTGGCGGGGTCGAGGTCGCCGACGTGGCCGGCGTCGCCGTGGCCGTTGCCGTTGTTCCACAGCACGCCGCCGTCGTCGTCGACGGCCAGCGAGCCGTAGGCCACCTCGTCGGCGCCGTCGCCGTCGAGGTCGGCGATGGCGAGGGCGTGGTTGCCCTGGCCGGCCGTGCCGGGGTGGTCGTCGCTGTCGAAGACCCAGCGCCGGCTGAGCTGCCCGTCCGCGAAGTCCCAGGCGGCGATGACCGAGCGGGTGTAGTAGCCGCGGGCGCTGATCAGCGAGGGGGTCTGGCCGTCGAGGTGGGCGGTGCCGGCGAGGAAGCGGTCCACGCGGTTGCCGTAGTCGTCGCCCCAGTCGGAGACGTTGCCGCGCGGCGGTACGTAGTCGACGGTGGCGAGGGCGGCGCCGGTCGCGCCGTCGAACATGGTGAGGAACTCGGGCCCGTCGAGGACGTAGCCGCTGCCGTTGGCGTGGTCGGCGCCGCCGTCGCCGATCGTCGCGCCGGCGCCGTCGACCGTGCCGTCGGCGGTCTTGGCCGCGATCTCCGCCCGGCCGTCGCCGTCGTAGTCGTAGACCTGGAACTGCGTGTAGTGCTGCCCGGAGCGGATGTTGGGGCCGAGGTCGATGCGCCACAGCCGGTCGCCCTCAAGGGTGTAGCCGTCGAGGATCGTGGGTCCGGTGGCGCCGGACTGCGAGTTGTCCTTGGAGTTCGACGGGTCCCACTTGAGGACGAGGTCGAGGTCGCCGTCGCCGTCGAGGTCGCCGACGGAGGCGTCGTTGGCGGAGTACGTGTAGCCGCTGCCGCCGGACGGAGTGTCGAGGGGCACGTCGTGGTAGCCGTCGGCCATCGCCAGCGCGGGTACGGGCTCCTGCTCCGCGCCGCCGACGACGGCGGCCACGGTGTACTCGGCGCCGGCCGGGGCGCCCTCGTCGAGGACGTTCGTGGTGTCGGCGACCGGCTCGGCGTTGACCGGCTCGCCGCCGCGGTACACGTTGAACGTCACGTCGTCGGGGTCTTCCGCCAGCCACCGCCAGCTCACCAGGTTGCCCTCGCCGGAACGGACGCTGACCGCCCCGCGGTCGAGCCTCTCCGACAGCGGCGCGGCGGCCGTGGCGCCGGGCTCGGCGGCGCCGGCCCACGCGGCGAGCCCGCCGGCGCTCAGTGCCGCGGCGGTGAGCATGCCGAGCAGCGCCTTGCCCCGCGTCATGCGGCGGGCGCGGCGGGACCGTGCGGGCGGGCCGGCGGGCGCACGGGGATCGGGTGGTGCGGGTGACATCGGTCCTCCGGTGGGTGGGGGGTTCTGCAGGAGGTTGCCGCCGAGCCTCCGGAGGTTGCCGGTCGGACGCGATCGGCCCGCGGCACATCCACGAGGTGGTCAACGCCGGGACGGCGCCGGCCGTCAGCATCCACGCCTACGCGCCGGCGCTGGCCGCCATGTCGTACTACGCCGAGCTGCCCGGCGGCGGCCTGCGCCCGCTGCGTACCGACCCGGTGACGGACTGATGGGCACCGGAAGCGGCTCCGGCATCGACGGCGCGCTCGCCGCCGTACGCACCACGCTGGATCGTCATGTGTGACGAGGGATACGCCTCGTCGCTGGCAGCCGCCTCCCTCAGGTCGCTCGGGCTGCCCCGGGCGACCGATCTGATCGGCGGTTTTCAGGCGTGGCGGCGGGCCGGCCTGCCGGTCACGCTCCCGTAACGCCCGACCTGCACAAAACCCGCAAATCCTGATGAAACCGCCGCCCGAATCACGCACTTTCTGTCCACACCGCAAGAACCCCCTTGACCGAGCCGCCCTGATGGGCTTATCCCTACTAAGTCAATAGGGATACTCGGAAAGACGATGTTGAGTCCCGGAACTCCCCGAGAGGATGACCCTCCCGTGTCTGCACCACGCCGCCGCCGCGCGGCCCTACGCCTGCTCGCCGGCACCGCCGCCCTCCCCCTGCTCGCCCTGACCGCCTGCGGTTACGGCTCCGAGAGCGACGACGAGGGCGACGACGCGGCCCCCGCCGCCCAGGGCGAGAAGATCGGGGGTCTCGACGAGGTCAGCATCGGCTTCTTCGGCAACGTGACCCACGCGACCCCCCTGGTCGGTCTCGGCGACGACGGCCTGATCACCAAGGAGCTGGGCGGCACCGCCGTCAAGCCGCAGATCTTCAACGCCGGCCCGTCCGCCATCGAGGCGCTCAACGCCGGCTCCGTCGACATGACCTGGATCGGCCCCTCCCCCGCCATCAACGGCTATACCCAGGCGGACGGCCGCAACCTGCGCATCGTCGCGGGCGCCACCTCCGGCGGCGCCTCGCTCGTCGTCAACCCCGACGAGGTGAAGTCGCTGGACGACCTGGAGGGCAAGCGGATCGCCACGCCGCAGCTCGGCAACACCCAGGACGTGGCCCTGCTCAACTACCTGGCCGACAACGGCCTGGAGGTCGACCCGGAGTCCGGCAAGGGCGACGTCTCCGTGATCCGCCAGGACAACAAGGAGATCCCGACCACCTTCCAGCAGGGCGGCCTCGACGGCGCCTGGGTGCCGGAGCCGACCGCCTCCAACCTCGTCGCCAAGGGCGGCGAGGTGCTGCTGAACGAGAAGGAGCTGTGGGAGGACGGCAAGTTCGTCACCACGCACCTGATCGTCTCGCAGACGTTCCTCAAGGAGCACCCCGACGTGGTCGAGGCCGTCGTCCGCGGGTCGGTGAAGACCAACGCCTGGATCACGGACCACCCGGACGAGGCCGAGGACCTGGTCAACGCGGGGATCGAGGAGTACGCGGGCAAGCCGCTGCCCCCCGAGGTGATCGACCGCGCCTTCGGCGACATCGCGGTCACCGACGACCCGCTCGCCTCCACCCTCGCCGAACAGGCCGACCACAGCGTCAAGTCGGGCCTCCTCGACGAGGCCAAGACCGACGGCATCTACGACCTGTCCATCCTCAACAAGGTGCTCGAGAGCGAGGGCCGGCCCGCCGTCGACGACGCCGGCCTCGGCGTCAAGTAGCTCTGCCCGCCTCACCTCCGGGAGGTGCACGAGATGTCCACTGCCATGACCGACGACACCCCGGCCGGCTCCGCGCGGGCCGGGGACGGGCCCGCGGCCCGCCTCACGCACGTGTCCAAGACCTTCGGCCGCCCCGGCGCGCGGCTGCTGGTCCTGGACGACATCACCATCGACGTCGCGCCCGGCGAGTTCGTCACACTGCTGGGCGCGTCGGGATGCGGCAAGTCCACCCTGCTCAACCTGGTCGCCGGCCTCGACGCGCCGAGCGCCGGGACCATCGAGATACCCGGCGGCCAGCGCCCGGCGCTGATGTTCCAGGAGCACGCGCTCTTCCCGTGGCTGACCGCGGGCAAGAACATCGAGCTGGCGCTGAAGATGCGCGGCCTGCCCGCGGGCGAGCGCCGCGCCGAGGCGGAGCGCCTGCTCGAACTCGTCCGGCTGGGCGGCGCGTACGGCAAGCGGGTGCACGAGCTGTCCGGCGGCATGCGCCAGCGCGTCGCGCTGGCCCGCTCGCTCGCGCAGGACAGCAGGCTGCTGCTGATGGACGAGCCGTTCGCCGCGCTCGACGCCATCACCCGCGACGTCCTGCACGACGAACTCACCCGCATCTGGACGGAGACGAAGGTCTCCGTGCTCTTCGTCACCCACAACGTGCGCGAGGCCGTCAAGCTCGCCGAGCGCGTGATCCTCATGTCCTCCCGCCCCGGGCGCATCGCCCGGGAGTGGATCATCGACATCCCGCAGCCGCGCCGGATCGAGGACACCGAGGTGGCCAGCCTCTCGCTGGAGATCACCGAAGAGCTGCGAGGGGAGATCCGCCGCCATGGCAGGCACTGACACCACGGGCACGCCCGGCACGCCCGGCACCTCCGGCGCACCCGCCGCGTCCGGCGCGTCCACCGTGAAATCCGAGGGCAGATCCGAGGACGCAGCCGCCGGTCTCGCCGGGCTCGAAGCCGGTCTCGACGCCCTCGACACCCACACCGCGTCGCGCACCCCGCTGCGCCAGGTGCTGCTGCACAAGGTGCTGCCGCCGATCGTCGCGATCGCCCTCGTCGTGGCCGTCTGGCAGTTGCTGTACGTGCTGGAGGTCAAGCCCGACTACCAACTGCCGGGCCCCGGCCGGGTCTGGGACGCACTCGCCGACCAGTGGTACGAGGGCACGCTGCTCGACGTCATCTGGACGAGCCTGTCCCGCGGCGTGCTCGGCTTCCTCATCGCCATCGCCATCGGCACCCCCCTCGGGCTGATCGTCGCCAAGGTGCCGTTCGTCCGCGCCGCCATCGGCCCGATCCTCACCGGGCTGCAGTCGCTGCCGTCGGTGGCGTGGGTGCCCGCCGCGATCATCTGGTTCGGCCTCTCCCCGTCGATGATCTACGCGGTGGTGCTGCTCGGCGCCGTCCCGTCGATCGCCAACGGGCTGGTCTCCGGCATCGGCCAGATCCCGCCGCTGTATCTGCGCGCCGGCCAGGTCATCGGCGCCACCGGCCTGCACGGCGTACGGCACGTGCTGCTGCCCGCGGCGCTGCCCGGGTACCTCGCCGGGCTCAAGCAGGGCTGGGCGTTCTCCTGGCGGTCGCTGATGGCCGCGGAGATCATCGCCACCTCCCCCGATCTCGGGGTGGGTCTCGGCCAGTTGCTGGAGACCGGCCGCGGCTACCAGGACATGGCGCTCGTGCTCAACGCGATCCTGCTGATCCTGATCGTCGGCGTCGCCATCGAACTGCTGGTGTTCGGCCCGCTGGAGCGCCGGGTGCTGCGCAACCGGGGGCTGCTCGTGGCGCGCTGAGGGCACGTACGGCCTAGACCTCGTCGCGGGACGTGAGCCGTTCGGCGGCCGGGGTCCCCGGCACGGCCGCATCCGCCGTTTCGGTCAGCGGCGGCGGCATGAGGTGCTTGCGGCCCAGGCAGCCCAGGATGCCGAAGCCGGCCAGCAGCAGGGCGCCGGTGAAGATCCATTCGCGAGAGCCGTCCGGGCTGTAGACGCGGCCGGGGAAGCCGACGTCGACGGCCCGGCGCTTCTCCCCCGGGTCCATGCTGCCGCGCCCGGCGCCGTAGTACGTCGTCTGCTGCACCTGGCCGCCGCCGCGCGGCCGGAACGTGCCCGACCAGGTGCAGCTCTCGTGTCCCGGATGCTGGACGCACTCGACGTGCCGCGCCGTGAACACCCCGGGCGTGCCGTCCGCCCGGGCCGCCCGTATCACGTGCCCCAGGTTGGGGAGCGACACGTACAGCAGCAGTGCGGCGACGACCAGCAGCACCCCGGTCCGCAGGCGGGAGACCGGGCGCCGGGCCGTCACGCCGGATGCCCCTGCGGCACCCGGACCACGGCGCAGGTGCAGCGGATCCCGGCGGCCTCCGCGCCGGCCGGCCTGCGGTGCAGCAGCACGGCGACCACCATCGGCAGAGTCACCAGCGCGTTGTAGAACAGGTGGAGTTCCACCCGGGGGATCAGCAACTGGATGATGCTCGTCGGCACCGAACGGCCCGCGAGATAGCTGTCCGTCTGTGCCTGCAGCAGCAGGATGAGGTGCTCGAAGTGGTGCCAGACCTGGATGCCGAGCGTGATGTTCCACCAGATGCGCGAGGAGCCGGTGAAGCCGGGGCGCAGCAGGACGAACCCGGCCAGCATGATCAGGGCGTAGCCGTAGTGCATCCACTCCGATGTCACCAGCCAGGGGAAGGGCATCCCCAGTACCCCGCGCGCATCGGGAACCGGCCAGTTGTAGATGTAGATCTGGATGGCCTGGACGACGTGCTCCGACCAGTGGGCCAGCACGATGAACACGAAGACGCCGAGCGCCGCCTTGTGCCCGCCGGTGTTCAGTCGTGAGCTGTCGCCGAGGGTCCGTCGGGAACGGGTGGTCATGCTCGCTGCCATGAACCGACTCCCCTGCTCTGGGCAGTTGGACGGGTATGCAACTCAGCGTAGGGAGAGCCGCGGAAACCCCCTTCTTCCTGCTTGCTCTCTTGTGAGGTCCGTCCGGGGAGGGCGGGACGGGGAGTCCGGTGCGGTGGCGGAGACCCCCATACGTGGGCCGCGGAGACCCCATAGGTGTAGGGGGCATGCCTCCTCCGGAGTGGGGTTATCCCCCCTTCCTCCGGTGGAGCTGGGGCGCCCCCGGGTTCACCTGCCAGCACGATGGGGACGGCGCCCGCGCGTCAATACCGTCGTAGCGGCAGGTGGGGGCAGGGTGCGCCCGCCGCACACGAGGGAGAACGACGATGGGGGCACCAAGAGCTCCGAGGGCCGCGAAGCGGCGGGGCGTCGCCGCGGCCGTCGGCGGCTGGAGCGTCACCCACCGCTGGGCCGCGGTGGGTATCTGGGTGTTGTTCGTGGTGCTGGCGACGGTCGCCGGCTCCGCGGCGGGGCGCGCGGACGTCAGCGACAGCGAGGAGGTCCCGGGCGAGACCGGGCGGTCCGCGAAGCTGCTGGAGGACGCGGGCGTGGACGAGCCGGTCGGGGAGAGCGTGCTCGTCCAGTCGCCCGAGGGTGCGCTGAAGGCGTCGGCCGGCGAGTTCCGTACGGCCGTGGCCGACGTCGTACGGGCCGTCGAGGGCACCGGCGAGGTGACGGACGTCGTCTCGCCGTACGACAGCGACACGATCTCCGAGGACGGGCGCTCCGCGCTGGTCCAGTTCCGGATGAAGGGCGACCCGGAGACCGCCGCGGACCGGGTGGAGCCGGTGACCGACGCGGTCGCGAAGGTCCAGGACGAGCACGGGTCGCGGGGGCTGCTGATCGAGGAGATCGGCGGCGCCAGCATGGAGAAGACCTTCGACGACGCCTTCGGCGAGGACTTCAAGAAGGCGGAGTACTCGGCGGTGCCGATCGCGTTCGGCATCCTGCTGATCGTCTTCGGCGCGTTCGTGGCCGCGCTGCTGCCGGTGGTGCTGGCGATGACGGCGATCGTGGCGACGATGGGCCTGATGGGCGTGGTCAGCCACATACAGCCGATGAGCGACGTCGCCGATTCGGTGATGCTGCTGGTGGGGCTGGCGGTCGGCGTCGACTACTGCCTGTTCTACCTGCGCCGCGAGCGCGAGGAGCGGGCCAAGGGCCGGGACGCGCGTACCGCGCTGGAGATCGCCGCCGCCACCTCCGGGCGCGCGGTGCTGGTCTCCGGCATCACGGTCATCGTCGCGATGTGCGGCATGCTCTTCACCGGCCTCGCCGACTTCTCGGCGATGGGCGTGGCGTCGCTGATGGTGGTCGCGGTGGCCATGGCCGGCTCGGTGACCGTGCTGCCGGCGATGCTGTCGCTCCTCGGCGAGCGGGTCGAGAAGGGCCGGGTGCCGTTCCTGGCGCGGCTCAAGCGCGGGAAGTCCAACGCCGGCGGCGAGAGCCGGGTGTGGCGGGCCGTCCTGACGCGGGTGCTGCGCCGGCCGAAGGCCGCGGTGGTGGTGGCCACCGGCGCGCTGGTGGCGATCGCGGTGCCGGCCGTCGGCATGAACACCGCGAACCTCACGCTGGACCAGGAGTTCGGCGGCTCGCTGCCGATCGTGCAGACCTACGACCGGATCAACGAGGCGTTCCCCGGCGGCTCCGACCCCGCCGAGGTGGTCGTCAGGGCCGACGACATCAACGCGCCCGAGGTGCGCAAGGCCATCGCCGACTTCGAGGAGCAGGCGCTGGACACGGGCGCCTCCAAGGGCCCGATCGACGTCCAGGTCCACGACGGCAAGAACGTGGCGATCATCGACGTGCCCCTCGTCGGCGGCTCGGACCAGGACAAGGCGGAGAAGAGCCTCGCGCTGCTGCGCGACGAGATCCGGCCGGTGACGCTGGAGGCGGTGGACGGCGTCGAGGCGCCGGTCGGCGGCCAGGTCGCGGGGAGCAAGGACTTCAACGACCAGCTCGTCGGCGCGGTCGTGCCGGTCTTCCTCTTCGTGGTGGCCTTCGCCTTCGTGCTGATGCTCATGGCCTTCAGGTCGCTGACGATCGCGGTCACCTCGATCCTGCTCAACCTGCTGTCGGTGGGTGCGGCGTACGGCGTGCTGACGATGGTCTTCCAGCACGGCTGGGGCGCGGGCCTGGTCGGCGCCGAGGGCGTCGGGGCGATCGTCGCCTGGCTGCCGCTCTTCCTCTTCGTCATCCTCTTCGGGCTGAGCATGGACTACCACGTGTTCGTGGTCTCGCGGATCAAGGAGGCGCGGGCCGAGGGCCGGAGCACCGCGGACGCCATCGCGCACGGTGTGATCACCACGGCGGGCGTGGTGACCAGCGCGGCCGTCATCATGGTCGCCGTGTTCTCGATCTTCGGCACGCTGTCGATGCAGTCGATGAAGCAGATGGGCGTGGGCCTGGCGACGGCGGTGCTGATCGACGCGACGATCATCCGCGGCGTGCTCCTGCCCGCGGTGATGAAGCTGCTCGGCGAGCGCAACTGGTACTTCCCGAAGGCGCTGCGCTGGCTGCCCGACCTGGAGCACGACGAGCCGCGGCCGGAACCGACGGGTAGCATTCCGCCGCCGCGTCCCGCAGACTCTCCGTTGGTCGGAGGGAGCCGCCGATGAACCTGCCGTTCGGCAACTACCAGAACGAGATCTATCTGAACGGGCTGGCGGACAAGCTGCCGCCGTTCACCACCGAGCTGACCGCGCTGGAGCAGTCCGCGCGCGAGCGGCTGGCGGACGGTCCGTTCTGGTACGTCGCGGGCGCGGCCGGCTCGGGCGCCACCGCCCGGGCCAACCGGGAGGCGTTCGACCGGGTCCGCCTCGTCCCGCGCATGCTGAGCGGCGCCACCGAGCGGAGCCTGGCCACCACCGTGCTGGGCTCCGCGCTCCCCGCGCCGGTGCTGCTGGCGCCGGTCGGGGTGCAGTCGATCGTGCACCCCGACGGCGAACTGGCCACGGCCCGCGCCGCCGCCGGCCTCGGCATCCCGATGGTGATGTCCACGGCCTCCTCGTACTCCATCGAGGAGGTCGCCGAGGCCAGCGGCGCGGGCCCGCGCTGGTACCAGCTCTACTGGCCGAACGACGACGAGGTGTGCGCCAGCATCCTGGCGCGCGCCCGCGCCGCGGGCTTCACCGCCCTCGTCGTCACCCTCGACACCTGGACGCTGGCCTGGCGCCCCCGCGACCTGGACGCCGCCTACCTGCCGTTCATCCGCGGCGTCGGCACCGCCGTCGCCTTCTCCGACCCGGCGTTCCGCGCCGGCCTGGCGAAGCCGCCGGAGGAGGACCTGGGGGCGGCGGTGCTGCGCTGGGTGCCGATGTTCACGGGGGCGGACCGGACGTGGGACCGGCTGCCGTTCCTGCGGGAGCACTGGGACGGGCCGATCCTGCTCAAGGGCATCCAGCACCCCGACGACGCCCGCCGCGCCGCCGACGCGGGCATGGACGGCGTCGTCGTCTCCAACCACGGCGGCCGGCAGGTCGACGGCGCGGTCGCGTCGCTCGACGTGCTGCCGGAGATCGCCGAGGCGGTCGGCGACCGTGTCGAGGTGCTCTTCGACTCGGGCGTACGGACCGGGGCCGACGTGCTCAAGGCCCTCGCCCTGGGCGCGCGTGCGGTGCTGTACGGCAGGCCCTACGCCTACGGCCTCGCACACGGCGGCGAGGAAGGCGTCACGCACGTGCTGCGCAGCCTGCTCGCCGACCTCGACCTCACCCTGGGTCTTTCGGGCCACCGCTCGGTGCGCCGACCGGGGCCGGACGACGTGCGCCGCCTTCCGGGCTGACCGCCCGCAGCGCGTAGCCCGCGGAGGTGGCGGCGACGTAGCTGAGCACGGCGTACACCGCGCCGGGCATCGCCATCTCGGTGCTGTCCAGCAGCGTGGGGCTGATCGCGATGGTCATCGCAAGACCCACGTTGTGCATGCCGATCTCGAAGCAGCACGCCACGGCCTGCGGGTGCGCGGCGCGCACCAGCCGGGTGGCGGCGTAGCCGACGGCCAGCGAGAGCAGCGTGAACAGGAACGTGATCGGCCCGAGGTCCACGAACGACTCGGTGATCCGGTCCCGTTCCTCCCAGGCCACCCCGACGATCACCAGGAAGAGCCCGCACAGGGACCCCACCCGGACCGGCCGGTCGATGCGCTCCCTGACCCGCGGCGCGCGGGCCCGGGTCAGCATGCCGAGCCCGACGGGGATCAGCACGATCGCGAACACCTGGAGGATCTTGTCGTAGTTCAGGCCGAGCGAGTCGCGGCCGACGTCGAAGTACTCCAGCGAGAGGTTGACGATCAGCGGCAGGGTGAACAGCGAGAGCGCGGAGTTGACGGCGGTGAGCGTGATGTTGAGGGCCACGTCGCCGCCGAAGAGCCGGCTGTAGTAGTTGGCGACGGCCCCGCCGGGCGAGGCGGCCAGCAGCATCATCCCCACCGCGTACGCGGGCGCCAGGTCGAAGGCGAGCACCAGCCCGAAGCAGGCGGCGGGCAGCAGCAGCACCTGGCACACCAGCGCGACGGCGACGGCCCGCGGGTGGTGCCTGACCCGCCGGAAGTCGGCGAGCGTGAGGCCCAGCCCGAGGCCGTACATGATGAACGCGAGCACGACAGGCATCAGGACGGTCGTTACCGGGGAATCCACGCGCACCAGACTGCCGGGGCGCGCGGCGCGCTGTCCATGCCGGAGAGGTCTCGTTAATTCGATGGCGCCGCGGCGCGCGCCCGGCTCACGATGACGCGCATGCTCACGACTCTCCTCGCCTTCCTGGGCGCCTGCTCGCTGATCGCCGCCACGCCCGGCCCCAGCACGGTCCTGCTATAGCGCTCGTTTGTACTCCTGCGCCCATACGGCGTCGCGCTGGTCAGCGGGCAGGGTGGCTAACCCGTGCCGTAGATGATCCGCCGCTGTGTCTGTATCTTCCAGGGCGAGGTACGCGAGGCCGAGATTCAGGTGCTGGTAATCGCTCGTCAGCCAGTAGGCCGTGTCCAGCGGTGGGTCGCCGCCGGCGGCTTCAGCCAAGTCCGTTGCCTCACCCAGCAATCGCACCGCGGAGCGCCGGTCACCCATGGCGGCGTATGCCTGTGCGGCCTGGCTGGCGTCGCCCATGCGCTGAGCGTTGGTGGCGCCTGGAGACAGGTACGCCGCGGAGAACCAGCGGGCGGCAGCGTGAGGACGCTTCTGTTGTCGCGCCAAGTAGCCGTGGAAGTTGAGGGCCTGCGCTGCCAGTGGGCCGTTCTCGGCTTCGTCAGCCAATTCGACGGCCTCAGCCAGCAGGGTCACCGCCCGGGCGTCGCGCCGTGCCTCTGCGTTCAGCCAGCCGGTGAATTGCACGTGCTCAGCGACTACCGTCGCCAGGCCGTCACGGTGGGGGCCACGAGCACCTTTCAGCATGGCCAACAGCGTCTCCCGGTGTGCTTCCGCGCCCGGCAGCAGCACCTCGGGCCCCACTACGTCGTCGGCCCGCCTCTGTGCCGCCAGCGCCTGCGCCAACGCCTCAACTGCCGTTCCGTCCAACCGAGACGGATGTGCCCTTACGTACTCGACGCGCTCTCCGTCCACAGGCTCTACCTCCGCAGCAGGGGGCGTGCGCTCCGCTCTTCCACGGTACCCGGGCAGATCCACGTCCAGCACTTGTGCCAGCAACGGTCCGTACGGGCTGCGTGGATCGGTAGGGTCCCGCCGCCCGCTCTCCCACCATCGGACCTGCCGGGCATCGCATCCCGTCTTGCCGCCGCTGGCATCATTCAGCGCGCGAGCCAGTTGATCCTGGCTGAGCCCAGCGCCCTCCCGCGCTTCCCGGATCGCGTCGCCTAACGCGCTCATCCCTCACCCGACCTGAGGTCACTTCCAAGTGACCTCAGTATGCACCTGATCACGGACAGTGCCCGGCCAGTTGAGTGTGGTGCACACGACGGGAGGTGCTGGATGAGCTGGTTTGACGATCCTCTGCACTTCCCGCCGTGCCGCTGTGGAAGCCCCATCTGCCCGGAGGTAAAACGCATGGCGACCGGCAACAGCAAGCACACCGTAGGCGCAGCGCAGGAGCGACGGGACACGTACTGCGACGACCTGGAGATTGAGGACCCCGGGAAGCGCCAGGAGCACGTGTCGAACCCCATGTACGTGAAGCAATGGGACAGGGATGACAACCCCTTCCCCGGCAAGCCAACGCCCAAGTGAACACCCCGTGTTCGCCAAGGAGGAGTACGCGGCGCGGACGCCGCCCATCACACCGGTACCGGGCTGCAGGACATGCACGCCCATCGCACTGGCCGGACGTATGGCCGAATTCGTCGGGGATACGACCTGGGGTGTCCGCGCTGGCCTCCGCATGCTCATCCATCATCAGGATGACCACGCGGACGGGACTCTTATTGTCACGACCCACCATTCGCTACGCGGCGGCAGTGATCTCGGTCGTAACCCTCGCGCTGATGACTGCGGGCGCGTTGGCGCCGGTGGTTCTGGCTGACATGCGCGCCATCTGACAGCGGCCTGGCCTCGCCGTGACGACTACCGGTGCAGCCAGAAGCCCGGGCCTGGTCCCAGTCCGGGAAGTGCCCAGCGCGGAAGCGGGTGGTTCATGAACTGACCGGCACATGTCGCAGAAAGGCGCCCCAACCGGGTCCGGTCCGCCCCTGGCCGGAACATTGCCCCGGGTGGGGCGTCCCCGCGCCGCTGCCGCCACTCTCGCACTGGGCAGGCGCGGGCATCGCCGGAAGACACCGAAGACGGCAACCGCGAGGTGCTGGGGGTGAGGGTCGGCGACAACGAGACCGGCCCCGGGCGCCCGGCGTGCACGTGAGGGTGACGAACTCGCGGCAACCCACCCCTGAAACCGGCCCAAATCACCCACGGGAGTCGACTTTCGCCCGCCGACGTGCACCTGGCGGCCAATCGCCGACCAGGCCCGAAGCCTGACACTCCTGGAGCGCCGGCCGCCGTGACCCCAGGGGGACAAATGCCCCAAATCCTGTCACCGCGGCCCTCAGACGCACGGCCGCTCACCCCGACGCGCCCCAGCCACCCCGTCGCTGCGCCACCCACCGCCCCCGCTACCCCGACGCAAACCCGCCCGGCAGCAGGCACCACCCCGTCGCCGCGTCGCCGAGATCCGTGGTGGTCACACTTCTTACGCGGGCCAACCTGCTGGAGTACACGGTCCCCCAAGAGTCGGGCCCGATTACCGGCCCCGAGCTGCTGGCTGACCGGCTCACCCCGGAGTGGCTATCACTGCCGATCGGCCACGCGCACCAGACTCCCGGGGCGCTGTCCATGCCGGGGAGGTCTCGTTAATCCGATGGCGCCCGGACGTGCGCCCGCCTCAGGATGACGCATGCTCACGACTCTCCTCGCCTTCCTGGGGGCCTGCAGCCTGATCGCCGCCACGCCCGGCCCCAGCACGGTCCTGATCATCCGCAACTCCATGCACAGCCGCCGCGCCGGGATGATGACCGTCCTCGGCAACGAGACGGGCGTCTTCCTGTGGGGCACGGTCGCCGCCTTCGGCCTCACGGCGCTGCTGGCGGCCTCGCAGGTGGCGTACGACGTGATGCGCTGGGTCGGCGCGGCGGTGCTGGTCTGGTTCGGGGTGCAGGCGCTGCGCGCGGCGCGGCGGGGGAACGCGGCGGAGTTCGCGGCCCAGGCGGGCCCCGAGGTCACGTCGTGGCGCGCGTACCGCTCGGGGCTGCTGCTGAACCTGGCGAATCCGAAGGTCGGCGTCTTCGCGATGTCGTTCCTGCCGCAGTTCGTGCCGGCGTCGGCGCCGCAGTTGGCGACGACGGTGGCGTTCGCCGCGCTCTGGGCGGTGTACGAGGTGGGGTGGTACGCGGTGTACGTGTGGTGCGTGGGGCGGCTGAAGGGCCTGCTGTCCCGGGCGGGCGTGCGCAAGCGGCTGGAGCAGGTGTCCGGCACGGTGCTGGTGGCGCTGGGCGTGCGGCTCGCCGTGGAGCACTGAGCGGGGCGCAGGAGAACGCGGGGGCGCCACGGTGCGGTCGGGGCGGGTACGGGCCGGAATGCGACCCTGACCGGAACGTTACGCGCCCGTGCAGCGCGCACCGCAGACTCGTGCGGCATGGATATGCGCCCGAGCGGCAGCGTCGCCGCGTCGAAACGGCTCCTTGTGGCCGTCGTGCTCCCGGCCGCGCTGCTGGCCGCCGGCTGCGGGGGCGACGGCGGAGGCGGCGGGGAGGAGGACGAGGCCCGTAAGCCGGCCGCCTGCACGCTCGCGTCCGGCCGGGCCGACGGCGACTCCGGCCGGGCCGACGGCAAGGTGAACCGGGACGACGTGGACGGCGACGGGAACGCCGACGCCGTCCTCAACGGCTGGTACAAGGACGGCTCTTCGTGGGGGAGCAACCGCTTCGTGCTCCGGGCCGCGGCCGGCGGCCCGGACCCGTCGGCCGCCTTCCCGCTCTCCGGCTGCTATCCGCCGCACGGCCCGCTGCCGCAGTTCCCCTTGGGCTACGACTTCTCCGTGCAGCTCACCGGGGACCTCGACGACGACGGCTACGCCGACGTCCTCGTCCGCGGGGTGCGGGGCCCGGACGGCGCCGAGTCCGGGCGGCAGCGCATCGTCTGGGGCGGCCTGGAAGGGCCGGTGGCCGCGACCGACCTGCCCCGGGACGCCGACCCGGCCGCCGGCGTGGGCGACTTCGACGGCGACGGCGCGCTCGACCTGCTCACGCTTGCCGTCTCCGGGGGCGAGTACGACATGCGGCCCCAGCCCGCCACCGTGCTGCGCGGCCCGCTCCGCCGCACCGGCGCGCAGCCGCGCTCCACCGCGCGCACCGACGTGGGATTCGACGGCTGGGCCTCGGTCACCGAAGCGGTCGTCGGCGACTTCGACGGCGACGGCCGCGACGACCTGGTCACCAAGGCCACGTACGACGAGGAGGATGTGCGCTTCGAGGAGGACATGCCCGACGGCGTCGTCGACGCGGCGCTCTACCGCGGCACGCCCGCGGGGCTGCGGCTCGCCGGCGCCGTGCCCGGCGTCACGTCCGATTCCCCGGTGGGGAACAGGGGCACCGTTCCGCTGGCGTCGGGTGACTTCGACGGCGACGGGTCGGACGACGTCGTCACCCAGGAGGAGAACGGTGACGGCATCGTCGTCTACGGCGGCCCGAAAGGCCCGGGCACCGGGCGGGCGGACACCGCACTGGGCCGGGAGGCGGACCTGGCCTGGGCCGTCGGCGACGTGAACGGTGACGGGACGGACGACCTCGCCACGTCCCACGCCGTGGGCGGCGGAGAGGGGGAGGTCACGGTGGCCCTCGGCGGCACCGGCGGCCTCGACGCGGAGGGTACGCAGGTCATCGTGCCGCAGGACCTGGGTGCGAAGCCCCGGGGACGCCTGCACGCGGACCACTTCTTCGGCTGGCAGCTCCACCTCGCCGACCTCGACACGGACGGCTACGACGACCTGGTCCTCGGCACGTTCCGCGCGGGCGACCCGCCGGAGGAGTCGGGCTACTGGATCCTGCGGGGCACGCCGCAGGGGACATCTGTGCGGGAGCGCGACTTCGTCGTGACCCGGCACGCCGGATAGCGGTACCCGGGGCTACGGCGTGTGCGTCGGGGCGACGGGGAGGTAGCCCAGGTCCACGGGTCCGTCGTGCGGCCCGGTGAGGAGACGGGCCAGCGGCGGCGGCCACAGCGGCTCGTACGGGTCCGCCACCTCCGCCGGGGTCCACCACCGCCAGCCGAGGATCCGGTCCTCCGGGTGCCGGGCGACCGCCTCGGCGGTCGGCTCCCGGCGCGGGCCGGCGGCCAGGTAGATGTGCTCGTGCTGGCGCACGGGCACGCCCTGCCGGGTGAAGTCGTGCACCCAGGTGCACAGCAGCTCGCCGGCCGCGACGTCCGTCCAGCCGGTCTCCTCGTACAGCTCGCGCACCGCGCCCGCGCGCGGGCTCTCGCCGGGGTCGAGACCGCCGCCGGGCGTGGCCCAGTGGATGCCGGCCTCCACGTCGTCGTAGCGGAACATGAAGATCGCGCCGTCCGGGTCGAGGAGCGCGAGGCGGGCGGCGCGGCGGGGTGTGCGCATGTGCCGACCCTAGCGGGTGCGGCCGGTGCGTCGATCATTTGTCACGGGTGCGTACGGGAACGGGGGTCCACTGGACACCCGCCGTCACCAGCCCGACAATTCGAGGGTGCCCGGCTCTGACCACCCCACCTCCTCATCCTTCCCCGTATACCCGGCGGGGACCCCGCGCGTGTCCGACGAAGAGCGGGACAGGGCCATCGAGTTGCTGCGCGACGGCGCGGCGGAGGGACGGCTGTCCCAGGACACGTTCCTGGCCCGCATGGAACTGGCTTTCGTCGCCCACTCCCACGAGCAGTTGGCGGCGCTGACCGCCGATCTGCCGCCGCGCGAGGGGCGGTTGACGCGGGTGATCCTCGGCACGGTCGCCAAGGCGTCGTCGCTCGGGGTGCGGGTGAAGCAGGCGTGGCAGGCGGAGCGGCTGCCGCCGCTGATGCTCCCGGCGCCGGGGACGGCGCCGCTGCGCATAGGCCGGGACCCGCGCAACGGGCTGCGGCTGATGGAGGAGACCGTCTCGCGGATGCACGCGGAGCTGCGCTGCGCGAGCGGGGTGTGGCTGCTGCGTGACCTCGGCTCGACGAACGGCACGTTCATCAACGGCCGCCGGCTGACGGGCGAGGCGCCGGTCCGGCCGGGCGACCAACTGGGCTTCGGCTTCACCCGGTATCTGCTGACGTCCCGCTGACGTCCCGCTGACGTCCCGCTGGCGTCCGACTGCCCGGCCCCCGGCAGGCGCGGCCGTCCCGGCGATACCGGGCATAAATCCCCGGCTGATCAGGTTCGCCCCTGAGCGCCGCCGCACGCCGCACCTGACCAGGTCCGCCCGCGACCCTGCCCGCGTGCTCCGACACTGCGCGGTTGCAGTGAAGCATGGTTGAAGTTCTAGCTTTACGGGGCAGGCCGCCGCACCCGGCCGCGCACCACGAGACGGGAGAACCCGATGGACATGCAGTCCACC
Source organism: Streptomyces sp. CNP082 (assembly GCF_059570535.1). Taxonomy (NCBI): domain Bacteria; kingdom Bacillati; phylum Actinomycetota; class Actinomycetes; order Kitasatosporales; family Streptomycetaceae; genus Streptomyces; species Streptomyces sp. CNP082. The sequence goes on along the minus strand of NZ_JCANSZ010000007.1, from coordinate 25,418 downwards.
GCCTGGCAGTCGCTCCACAGCACGGTCACCGCACAGCGGGACAAGCGCCCGCTGTCGCGGGCCGGGCTCGGGCGGATCTGGCGGTTCGCGCAGCCGCACCGGCGGCTGCTGAGGTGGTTTCTGCTGCTCAGCGTGGTGACCGCGGCGCTGGCCGTGGCCACGCCGCTGCTCGCCGGCCGGGTCGTGGACGCCATCGTCAGCGACGCCGACCGGGGCCGGGTCGTCTCCCTGGCGCTGCTGATCGCCGCGATCGCCGTCGCCGAGGCGGGGTTCGGGCTGCTGGCGCGCTGGCTGTCGGCCCGTATCGGCGAAGGACTCATCCTGCAGTTGCGCACCGCCGTCTACGACCACGTGCAGCGCATGCCCGTCGCGTTCTTCACCCGCACCCGCACCGGCGCCCTCGTCAGCCGGCTCAACAACGACGTGCTCGGCGCCCAGCGCGCGTTCAGCAACACCCTCTCCGGCGTCGTCGGCAACGTGGTGACGCTGCTGCTCACGCTCGCCGTCATGCTGCGGCTCTCCTGGCAGATCACCCTCCTCGCGCTCGTGCTGCTGCCCGTCTTCGTGCTGCCCGCCCGCCGCATGGGCGCCCGCCTCGCCCGGCTGCAGCGGGAGGCCGCGGGCCACAACGCCGCGATGGGCACCCAGATGACCGAGCGGTTCTCGGCGGCCGGCGCCACGCTCGTCAAGCTGTACGGGCGGCCGGAGCGGGAGTCGGCGGAGTTCCGGCGGCGGGCGGCGCGCGTACGGGACATCGGGATCCGTACGGCGATGGTGCAGACGCTCTTCATCACCGCCCTCACCCTCGTCTCCGCGCTCGCCCTCGCGCTCGTCTACGGCCTCGGCGGCTGGTTCGCGCTGCGCGGCACCCTCGACCCCGGCGCCGTCGTCGCCCTCGCCCTGCTCATCACCCGCCTGTACGCGCCGCTGACCTCGCTGGCGGGGGCGCGGGTGGAGGTGATGAGCGCGCTCGTCAGCTTCGAGCGGGTCTTCGAGGTGCTGGACCTCAAGCCGCTGGTCGCCGAGCGGCCGGACGCGCGGGAGGTGCCGGACGGGCCGGTGGCGGTGGAGTTCGACGGCGTGGACTTCGGCTACCCGGCCGCCGACAAGGTGTCGCTGGCCTCGCTGGAGGAGGTCGCCGTGCTGGACAGCAAGGCCGGCGCGCAGGTGCTGCACGGGGTGTCGTTCCGCGCGGAGCCGGGGCGGATGGTCGCCCTCGTCGGCTCCTCGGGCGCCGGCAAGTCGACGATCGCGCAGCTCATCCCGCGGCTGTACGACACGGACGGCGGCACGGTCCGCCTCGGCGGCGTGGACGTCCGCGACCTGTCGGCCGCCTCGGTGCGGGCGACGCTGGGCATGGTCACCCAGGACGGGCACCTCTTCCACGAGTCGGTACGCGAGAACCTGCTGCTGGCGCGGCCGGACGCGAGCGACGCCGACCTGTGGGACGCGCTGCGCAAGGCGCGTCTTGACGAGCTGATGGCGGCGCTGCCGGAGGGTCTGGACACCGTCGTCGGCGAGCGGGGCTACCGGCTCTCCGGCGGTGAGCGGCAGCGGCTGACGATCGCCCGGCTGCTGCTGGCCGAGCCGCGCGTGGTGGTGCTGGACGAGGCCACGGCGCACCTGGACTCGACGTCGGAGGCGGCCGTGCAGGAGGCGCTGGCGGAGGCGCTGGCCGGGCGCACGGCGGTGGTCATCGCGCACCGGCTGTCCACGGTGCGGGCCGCGGACCAGATCCTGGTGGTGGAGGCGGGCCGGATCGTGGAGCGGGGCACGCACGCGGAGCTGCTGGCGGCCGGCGGGCGGTACGAGGAGCTGTACCGGACGCAGTTCGCGGAGGACGGCGGGGCCCGCGCGGGCGGCGCGGGCGGCGCGGGCGGCGCAGAGGCCGGAGAGAGCGGGGAGAGCCGGGAGAGCGGGGAGAGCGGCGCGGGCGGGGAGTTGGTGGCGCAGCAGGCGTAGGACACGGGCGTACGGGGCGGCATCAGACGACCGGGTCCGGTTCCGGGACGGGTGCGCCCGGCAGGTGGCGGCGGGTGCGTACCGGTGAGAAGTACAGCGGCAGCGCCGCCACCACCAGGATCACCGCCCCCGTCCACAGCGCCGCCCGCACGCCCGCGAACTCGCCGATCACCCCGGACAGCGCCGAGCCCAGCGCGACGGACCCCATCAGCAGGAACCGGAAGGTGGCGTTCATCCGGCCCAGCAGCGCGTCCGGCGTCAGCCCCTGGCGCAGGGTCAGCCCCAGCACGTTGTCGATGCCGGTCTTCACCGACACCAGCGCCATCCCCGCGGCCCCCGCCGCGCACAGCAGCGGCGGCCGGCCCAGCAGCGGTACGAGCAGCGCCGCCGGCGCCACGCACAGCCCCACGGTGGCCAGTGTCCACCCGCACCCCCACCGGGCGGCGAGCGGCCGGGCGAGCCGGGCGCCGACGAAGGTGGCGGTGCCGCAGCACACCCAGTAGCCGCCCAGCAGCCAGGCGGGCAGCCCGAGTTCGCGGACGAAGAGCACCGGGACCATCGTGTTGACGGTCTGCGCCCCGAGGTTGGCGCAGGCCGCGCCGAGCGCGAGCGGACGCAGCTCGCGGCTGCCCAGCACGTGCCGCAGCCCGTCGCGCATCTCGGCGGCCAGCCGGCGGGACGCCGCCGGCGCCGGCCGCGTCCGGCGGGAGGTGCCGCCGCGGATGCCGGTGAGTGATATGGCCGTGGCGAGGTGGCTGACGGCCTGCGCCGCGACGGCGACCGGCGCCGTCAGCACCTCCACCAGCAGCCCGCCCACGCCGCGGCCGGCGACGCTGCCGACCGCGTAGAGGCTGACGATGCCCGCGTTGGCCCGCACCAGCGCCTCCCGCCCGACCACCGCGGGCAGGCAACTGTGCGAGGCGACGTCGAAGAAGACCGTGGCGCAGCCGGCCAGCAGCACGGCCGCGTACAGGTGCGGAAGCGTGAGGGCACCGAACCACCAGGCCAGCGGCACGGCGGCGAGCAGCACGACCCGCGCCAGGGCGGCGGTCACCAGCACCGGCACGCAGCCGAGCCGGTCGACCCACACCCCGGAGGGCAGGCCGATCAGCAGGTAGGCGGAGGTGCCGAGCGCGGCCAGCAGGCCGATCTGACCTGGGCTCGCGCCGAGACCGAGCGCCACCAGCGGAAGGGCCAGATGGCCGACCTGGATGCCGATCTGATCGGCGGCGGTGGCGGCGTAGAGCCGTCGGAAGGCGGGCACGCGCCAGGGGGATGCGTATGCCATGGAGGGAGCTTGCCGTGCCGCCCGGGCGCGGCGAAACCAGCGCGCGTCCGTCCCGCAACGGCGGCCCCGCTACCGGTATCCTCCGCCTTTCGCACCCCGCGGCGGGGGCGCCGCTTCGGGTGCGGCCAGCAGCGGCAGCACGTCCGCCACCAACTCCAACTGCAGCCGCAGCGCGTCCCGCGGGGCCGCGCGCAGCACGGCGCGCATCAGGTCGGTGGCGCCGGCGGGGGCGGTGAGGTCGCCCAGGTGGCGCTGGCAGGTGCCGAGGTCGAGAGAGGGGTTGGGCAGGTCGTTGGCCGCCCACAGGGTGCGGATCAGCTCGTTGGTCATGACGGCCGCGGCCCACCCCGTCTCCACGGGGTCGCCGCGGCGGCGCACGTCGTGCATCTTGGGGACGACGTGCGCCCAGAGCTCGGCGTAGTGCGCCTTGACGGGGGCGGGGGTGCGGTAGCCGGCGTGGATGGTCGCGGCGTCGGCCATGAGCCGGGCCACGACGCCGTCGGGGTCGTGCAGCGGGACGCCGTCGAGGAAGGCGTAGCCCCAGGACTCGTCGCCGACCCGGTGCGGGGCGAAGCGCGAGCGCCACTGCTCGGCGGTGCGGGGCAGCAGGTCGACGGGGAGCGGGCGGCGCCGGGACCGCCAGGGGGCGGGGCGTTCGGGGTCGGTGGCGGTGACCACGAGGACGTCGAGGTCGGAGTCGGAGCGTCCGGTTCCGCGGGCGAGGGACCCCGACAGCAGGACGCCGCGGACGTCGGGGTCCGCGCGCAGTTCGGTCAGCACCACCTCGAGCACCGTGCGGTGCAGGGGGGTGGGAAAGGCAGCGGTGGTCATCTCGCTCCCGGGTACGGCCGTCGGGAGCGTAGCAGCCCCGGCACCGAGCGTGGGGGCCGGGGCGGCGCAGGCGTCCCGCTGGGGCCGGGAAACCGAGGTGCGCGGGCGGTGGCCGGGCGGTTAGGCTGGGTGCAGAACCGCGTCCGAGGCACCACCTGAGGCCCGCTTGAGGGCCCGGCTGAGGCCCAACTGAGGTCCAATTGAGGTCCAATTGAGGTAAGGAGACGCCGTGGCAGGCTGCTGCTGCGCGGGCATCGGCGGGATGACCCGTCTGTGCACCGGTGGCCACGCAGGTCTGCGGCATGCGGCCTTCTTCCTTCTCGTGCCGTATCGCCCCCGCGTGGTCCCGGCGCCCTGACCGGCAGCCCGGGACGGCACTCCCGCTGAGCGACTCCGTCGCAGCCCCCGCGATCCGCACGCCTTGAGCGTGCCCGCAGGGCATTTCCCGTCACGTCCGCGTGCCCCGCCGAGGGCCGACGTCGCGCTGTACGGCCAGGGCCATCCGCCAGTCCAGGAACGCACTTCTTCCCGGAAGGACGGCAGGCTGTGGCCCGCTCTCACCGACGCATGTCCGCACGCGCGGACTCCGATACGAACCGCCGCCCCGACGCCCGCACGAATCGCCGCCGCGGCTCCCCGGCGGGGGGCCGGGGCAACGACACCGGGGGCGAAGTCCGGGGCGGCGCCCAGGATGATGCCCGACGCGAGTCCCGCGGCGAGTCTCCTGGGAACGCCCGCGCCGACGCCCGGCGTACGCCCCGTGGAGGCGCCCGCGGCGACGCTCGTGACGACAACCGGCGCAACTCCCCCCGTGAGTCCGGCGGAAGCGCCCGCGGCGGCGCCCGTGCCCGGTCCCTCGCCCTCTCCCAGAACTTCCTGGCCGGCTCCGCCGTCGCCCGGCGGGTTGCCCGCATCGCGCTGCCGGAGCCCGCTGGCCGGCTGGTCGTCGAGGTCGGCGCCGGCACCGGGACCCTCACCGAGGCGCTGGCCCCGCGCTGCCGGGAGCTGGTCGCCTACGAGATCGACGCCCGGCTGCTCGCCGGGCTCCGCGCGCGGCTCGCGGCCCACCCCCATGTCCGCGTCGTGGAGCGGGACTTCCTCACCGCCCGGCCGCCGCGGGAGCCGTTCGCGGTGGTGGGCAACGTGCCGTACGCGCGGACCTCGGAGATCGTCGACTGGTGCCTGCGCGCACCGCGGCTGGAGTCGGCGACGTTCGTCACCCAGCTCGAGTACGCCCGCAAGCGGACCGGGGACTACGGCCGTTGGAGCCTGCTGACCGTCCGCACGTGGCCGTGGCACGAGTGGCGGCTGTGCGGACGGGTGTCGCGGGAGTGCTTCCGGCCGGTGCCGCGGGTGGACTCGGCGGTGCTGCGGATCGACCGCCGCCGGCGCCCGCTGCTGCCGCGGGGCGAGGAGGGGGCGTACCGCCGCATGGTCGAGGCGGGCTTCGGCGGCGCGGGCGGCACCCTCTTCGCCTCCCTCCGCCGCGCGGGCTACCCGCAGGGGCGCCTGACGACGGCTTTCCGCGCGGCGGCGCTCCCGAAGGACACGGTGGTGGCCTTCGCCACCCCCGCCCAGTGGCTGACGCTGCACAAGACGCTGCGCTGAGCCGCGGCAACGCGCGGCAGCGCGGCAACGCGCGGCAGCGCGGCAACGCGCGGCAGCGCGGCAACGCGCGGCAGCGCGGCAACGCGCGGCAGCGNCGCGGCAACGCGCGGCAGCGCGGCAACGCGCGGCAGCGCGGCAACGCGCGGCAGCGCGGCAACGCGCGGCAGCGCGGCAACGCGCGGCAGCGGCCCCCGCCCGCAAAGCGGGCGGGGGCCGGCTGCCTGGCGTCCTGCGGGGAGCAACCGCACCCTGCTGTCACGCCCCCCAGGCGGAGGCCGCGTGCCGTACCAGCCGCCCCCTCCCCGCTACGCCACTGCCCCGTCCGGGCCGAAGCCCCGCTCCGGCACCGGCTCCGCCGCCGCGGCGTCCCGCGCCGGGTCACGGGGCTGGCGGGCGAGCCACTGGCGGTAGCCCTCGGCCCGTTCCGCGTGCCAGCCGGCCTGGCCGCGGTGCAGGTCCCACGCACCGGCCGACGCCACCTCCCCGTACCGCTCGGCTATCGCCACCGCCAGCCGGACCGCCGCCAGCGCGTCCTCCGCCGCGTCATGCGCGCGGCCGAGCACCACCCCGTACTCCACACAGACCGCCTCCAGCGTCCGCTTGCCCTCCCGGAACGGGTCCACCGTCCTGTCCATCGCGTACGGATCGATCACCGGGCCCTCCTCCCGGCCGCCCAGCCGCTCGCGCATCGAGGCGAGCGAGTGGCGGCGCAACTCCGCGGCCAGCAGCGTCAGGTCGAACGTGGCGTTGTACGCGACGACGGGCACGCCGCGGGCCCAGTGGGCCGCCAGCACGTCCGCCACCTCGTCCGCGACCTCCGCCGCCGGCCGGCCGTGGGCCGACGCCCGCTCGTCGGTGATCCCGTGGATCGCGGTCGTCTCCGGCGGCACCGGAACGCCGGGGTCGGCCAGCCACTCCCGCCTGCGCGTCGGCACGCCGCGGACAGCCTCCACGACCGCGGCGGAGACGATCCGCGCCTCCCCCGGGTCCGTCCCGGTCGTTTCCAGGTCGAAGCCGACCAGCAGCTCCCCGTACCACCCCATGGGCGCCCTCCCTGCTCCGTGGCGAGTGACTCCACACTCTCACCTGCCACTGACATACCGGATCAGAAGATTCCGGATATCGGGGAGTGGTCAAGGCGCGTAGACAGGGAGCGAAGGAGGGGGTGCGCGGCGCCCGTTACGAGACCGGGCGCGCGTCCGTCCAGAAGCTCTCGAACTCCTCCCGGTACACCTCGAAGAGCCCCGGCTCGCCGCCGCCCTCCCCGTGCACCAGCTCCCGCCGCGCCGCCCGCAGCACCAGCGCCGGGGCCTCCGCGCCGCGCGCCCGCCGCAGGTACGTCTGCACCACCCCGAGCCCGTCCGGGCGGTCGCCGTTGATCAGGTACGCCGTGAAGCGCGGCGTCTCGTCGAAGACCCGGATGTCGAACGCCCACGCCGCGGCCCCGGCGCTCTGCGGGCGCAGCCGGGAGCGTACGCGGCGCATCTGGATGATGTTCGTCTCCACCGACCGCGCCAGCTCGCCCCGCTTCATGCCCAGTTCGCGCTCCCGCCGGCGCAGCGTGCTGCTCGCCGGGTTGAGGAAGAGCAGCCGGATCCGGCAGCCGCTCTCCGCGAGCCGGGCCAGGCGGCGGCCGGAGTAGTTCTGCACCAGCAGGTTGAGCCCGATGCCGATCGCGTCCAGCCGCCGGGCGCCGCCGAAGAGGTCCTCCGCGGGCAGCGCGCGCTGCAGCCCGACCCGGTCGGGGTGGACGCCGACCACGTCCGCGTACCGGTCGCCCACCAGGTCCTCGACCGCGTCCACCGGCAGCCGGTCCGCGGACGGCGGCTGGTCGTCGGCGCCGAGGAGGCGCAGCAGCCGGGTCGCCGCGCGCTCGGCCTGCGCCAGCACGGTGCCGGACAGGGCGCGGTTGCGGGAGACCACGTTGCGGGCGACCTCCAACTCGTCGAGCGCCAGCTCCAGGTCGCGCCGGTCGTCGAGGTACGGCTCGAAGCACGGCCAGTGCTGCACCATCAGCTCCCGTAGCTGCGGCAGCGTCAGAAAGCTGATGACGTTGTCGTCGGCGGGGTCGAGCAGATAGCCCTTGCGCCGGCTGACCTCCCGCACCGCCACCGCCCGCTGGACCCACTCCTGGCCCGCGGGACCCGCCGCGGCGACGACCCACTCCTCGCCGTGCACCGGCTCGTAGACGGGGCGCAGCACCGAGGCGACGACGGAGCGCAGCCGCTGCTCGACGACGTTCAGCCAGATGTACGCCCGTCCCGCGCGCGCCGCGCGGGTACGGACCTCGTCCCAGTCGTCCTGGCCCCAGCCGATCTCCGCGCCGATCTCCATCGGCCGGGCCAGTGACACCGTCCCGGGCGGCGGTGGCGCGCCCGGTGGCGGCTCGGTCGAGCCGCCGCCCCCGCGGCCCTCGTCTTCAGCACCGCCTGCCGGGGGCAGCTCAAGACCGCCCGCTCCCACGCCCGTACCGCCTTCCGCGCCCTGCTCCACGATCACGGCAGCGTACTGCCACGATCTCCGGGGCGCATCCCGATCCAGCCAGGGGTAACCCAACTGCCGCAGGGCGTTTCGCGGTTGTCACCCCGGCGGTCCGCGTACAACTCCCGGGCGGCCCGCGGACGGCCCCGCGGACGACCCCGCGGACGACCGTCAAGTGCCCCTCGGACGACGGGCGTACGACGCGCACCGCGGCCCGTCGTGCCGCTACGCCCCGCCCTCCGGCGCCGCCCCGGCCGCCGCCGGACGCGCCCCCCACAGGACCCCCGCGAGCAGCCCGGCGATGTTCCACGCGTCGTCCACGCCGCGGTGGTGCGTGCCCGTCAACTCCCGCCCGGCGTGCGCCAGCGCCTCCGCCATCCCCAGCTCGCGGCCGAGCCCGTGGGCGAGCGCGTAGAGCGTCTTGGCGTTCACGTGCCGCCGGCCGAAGGGGTACGCCGCCTGCCCGCCGGCGCACTGCCGCTCGAACTGCCGCCGGTCGTAGTCGCCCCAGCTCGCCCACACCCGCTGCCGCGCGCCGTACTCGTGCCGCAGCAGCGCGCACGCCTCGGCGAACGGGACGCCGGCCGCGACCTGTTCGGGGGTGAGCGTGGTCAGCCGGGTGCAGAAGTCGCTCACCTCGGAGCGCTCCGGCCGCACCAGAACCGACCGCCGCGAGAGCCGTTCGCCCGTCGGCACCTGAAGCTCGCAGAGCCCGATCTCGATGATCTCCGGGCTCATCCCGGCGGGCGGCGCGCCCTCCCAGCAGGTGGCTTCGACGTCGACGACGAGGACGCGGTCGAGGAGTTGCGTGGCCATGCGCACCAGCCAAGCACGCGGCGCCCGCCCGCCGCGCGGTGTTTTCGGGGGCGTTCCGGCGGCGGGCGTCGCGGGTGCACGCCGCCGCCGCTGCCATCGCTGCGCGTTATGGGAAGTTGTGATTACCGCGAACTCCCGGTTTCCGGAATCCTGACGGCTGGTACTTCCCTGGCCCTCCACGCGCGGGCCCACCGGAGCCCGCGTGCCATCGGAATCGAGGAACCTTGCGAATAACCAGATCACTCCCCACACTGGTCGCCGCCCTGCTGGCCGCCCTCACCATCGGCGGCACGGCAGTCGCCGCGGACCACACGTCCGCCCGCGGCGCCTCCGACGTCCCCGCGACGACCCAGGCCCGTACGTCCGACGGCCCGCCGTCCACGAAGATCATCGGCGGCGGCTACGCCCAGAGCGGCCCCTGGGCCGCGCGGCTGTTCTCCAACGGCCAGCAGACGTGCACCGCTTCGATCATCGCGCCGACCTGGATCCTCACCGCCAAGCACTGCGTCAGCGGCGGCGGGCTGTCCTTCCGCATCGGCAGCCTCGACCAGACCAGCGGCGGCACCCTCGCCAACGGCGTGCAGACCTACACCCACTCCTCCGACCTGGCGCTGGTCCGCCTCGACCGGTCCGTCTCCGCCACGTACGCCACGCTCGGCCAGCCCGGCTCGGTGACGGTCGGCCAGAACGTACAGGTCTACGGCTGGGGCGCGACCTCGCAGTGCGGCTCCGAGATCAACTGCCAGTCCCAGTACCTGAAGGTCGCCAACGTCACCGTCACCGGCGGCTGCAGCGACGCCTACGGCGGCAACGCCATCTGTGCCCGGCGCGGCGACGGCATCACGGCCGGCGGCGACTCCGGCGGGCCGATGATGGCGAACGGCGCCCAGGTCGGCGTCGCGTCCACCAGCGACCGGCAGACCACCACCGCGTACACGAACGTCACGCGGTACCGGGACTGGATCCAGTCCATCGCCGGTGTCTGAGGCCCCCCGGGCCGCACGGCACCTGAAGCCGGGCGGATGCACCCGGTCCGTACGCCGGCACGCCCGGACCGGGCGCATCCGTCCACACTCCGCCCACCTGCCCTGCTTGTCCCGCCTGACTGCGCGCGGGGCGGGTGGGCGGACCCACGAGCGGGGACGGCCACTTCCTCCCCGGTGTCCCCGATCCGCAGCGCTCCGCCGCGGCCAGCCCCTCCGCGGCGGAGTGCCGCTTTGTCCAACTGACAATCCCTTGCCCCGCTCCGGCCGCGGACGGAAGACTGGGCGCCATGACCGCATGGAATGACCGGTTCGACCTGAGTGATGCCCGGTGGCGCAAGACCAGCTACAGCGACGGCACGGCGACCGCCTGCCTTGAGGTCGCGGACGGCTTCCACGCCACTCTGGTCCCGGTGCGCGACAGCAAGGACCCGCACGGCCCCGCCCTGGTCTTCACCGCGGACGCCTGGGAAGCGTTCGTCGCCGGCGTCAAGTCGGGGGCCTTCGAGGCGTAGCGCACGGCCGGACGCCGGCAGCCGGCAGACAGCAGCCGGACGCTCGCAGTGGCACGCCCGCAGTCGGCAAACCACAGCCCCTCGGGCGGAGGCCGCCCGGGCTCCCGCCGGGGTAGCGTGCGTACGGTGACCGACCCCGCGCCCTCTCCTGACCTGCCCCGCACTGCCCCGCAGTCCCTCTTCCCGCCCGGCCTGCCGGTGCTCACGGAGATGCGCCGGCACGCCTCCGGACGCGCCTGGCTGGCGGGACTGCCGGAGCTGGTGGAGGAGTTGCGTACGCGCTGGTCGCTGCGGTTCGGCGCGCCGTTCAGGGGCGGAAGCTGCTCCTGGGTGGCGCCGGCGCGGCTGCCGGACGGCACCGATGCCGTGTTCAAGGTGACCTGGCCGCACCGCGAGGCCGCCGGTGAGGCCGAGGGCCTGCGGATCTGGGACGGCCGCGGCGCCGTACGCCTCCTCGCCCACGACCCCGGGCACTACGCCCTGCTCCTGGAGCGCTGCACGCCCGGCACCGAACTCGGCGCGGCCGACGGCCTGGACGCGGCACACCGGCTGCGGCTCGGCGCCGAGGTGCTGCACGAGCTGTGGAGCGCCCCGGTGCCGGAGGACTGCGGCCTCGAACGCGTCGCGGACGTGTGCGCCGAGTGGGCCGGCCTCGTCGAGGAGCGGATGGTGCGGCTGCGCCCCGGCTACGACGCGGGGCTCGTCGCCCTCGGCGCCCGGCTGCTGCGCGAACTGCCGGGCAGCGCCGCGCGCGAGGCCGTCGTACACGGCGACTTCAACCCCGGCAACGTCCTGGCCGCGGGCCGCCGCCCCTGGCTGGCCATCGACGCCAAGCCGATGACCGGTGACCGGGGCTACGACCCCTGTCCCCTGCTGGAGCAGATCGACGGCCCCTTCGCCACCGCCGACCCGCCGCGTACGGTCGCCGCCCGGCTGGCGCTGCTCGCCGGCGAGTTGGGCGAGGACGCCGGGCGGCTGGCGGCGTGGGCGGTGGCCCGGCGGGTGGAGGCGGCGCTGTGGAGCGCGGAGCACAAGGACGTCGCGGGCGGGGCGGAGGTGCTGGAGGAGGCGCGGCTGCTGGCACGGCTGGCGGGTGTGTAGGGGGTACGGGCCGGAAGCCGGCCCGCGGGCGGCGGGCCCGGGCAGCGGGCCGGAATCGGGTCCCGCCTGCGGCGACGTACCCGAACCGGCTTACGCCAGCGGTGCGTTCGGCCCGTCCGGGCGGCTGCGGCGGCCCTCCAGCACCGCGAGCGACAGCTCCGCCACCCTGGCCTCGTCGAGCCGCCGGCAGCCCTCCGCAGTGACGGTGCAGACGAGCGGGTAGATGCGGCGCGTGGCGTCGGGGCCGCCGGTGGCGCTGTCGTCCTCCGCCGCGTCGTAGAGCGCCTGCACCGCCATCGTCACGGCGTCGTCCTCGCTCATGCCCTCGCGGTACAGCTTCTTCAGCGCGCCGCGCGCGTACACCGACCCCGAGCCGGTGCCCCCGAAGCCCTTCTCCTCCGCGCGCCCGCCGGTGATGTCGTACGAGTAGATCCGCGCGGCCCCGCTGCGCGGGTCGTACCCGGCGAAGAGCGGCACGACGGCGAGGCCCTGCATGGCGGGGCCGAGGTTGTCGCGGATGAGGGTGCCCAGGCGGTTCGCCTTGCCCTCCAGGGAGAGCGGGACGGTCTCGATCTTCTCGTAGTGCTCCAGCTCCAGGCGCAGCAGGCGGACCATCTCCTCGGCCATGCCGGTGGAGCCGGCGATGCCGACGGCGGAGAACTCGTCGGCCGGGAAGACCTTCTCGAAGTCCCGGTGCGCGATCATGCCGTTGCCCAGGGTGACGCGGCGGTCGGCGGCGATCAGGACGCCGTCGGCGTAGGCGGCGGCGACGATGGTGGTGCCGTGGGGTATGTCGATCGCGGCAGCCCCCCCGGCGTACCCAGCGGCGGCTCCGGCGCCTTCGCCCGCGCCGGGGAGCCGGCGGCCGGCGGGGAGCTGCTCGGGGGCGTAGGCGGCGAGGAAGTCGACGAACGACGACGAGCCGGGGGTGAGGAATTCGGGCGGCAGTTGCTCCACGGCGGTTCCCTTCGTCGACTCTTCGATCCGGTCGGGCACCGTCCGACCCTACCCGCACGCTCCTGAGCCCAGCCGTTCACCGCGGACCGCAGCCGCGACCTGAGCTTCGCGCAGAGTTCATCTCACGTCTGCCACGTGGCCAAACCGGGCGTCGGCGGCTGCGGAACAGTCGCACCCTGCCGCACGAACAGGAGCACGATGCAGACTCCGCGATCCAGACCGTCCCGCCGGGCCAGGGCGGCGCAGACGCTCGCGCTCGCGGAGTGCGCCCGGCTGTGCACCGGATACCTGGCCGGGCTGACGGCCGGGGGTGCCGCCGACACGGCAGCCGAGGGCGCCGCTGACAAGGCCGCTGACAAGGCCGCCGACAAGCCTGCCGACAAGGACACCGCCGGCCCGCCAAGGCCGGGCGTGGGCCCGGGACCCGCCCGTACGGCCCTGGTGGCGGCGCTCGGCGAACTGCTGGGCACCGCCCCGCCGCCGCGCCGCGAGGCGGTGGACACGGAGCTGTTCGACACCCTGCTGCGGGCCGGCGACCGGGCGGTGGAGGCGGGCGGCGAACGGGAGTTGCTGCTCGCGGTGAAGCTGGCCGACACCGGCCTGGCGCTGCGCGCGAAGTCCCGCGCCGCGTGGCGGCTGCGCGCGCACGCCCTGGACGCGCTGGGCCACGCGGCGGCGGCGACGGACGCGTACGAACGGACGCTGGCGCTGGGCAGCACGCATCCGCAGACGCCGGTGCGGCTGGCGCTGGCGCGCGAGAAGCGGGAGTGCCTGGCGGCGGCGGTGGCGCTGTTCCCGGAGGACGGCGGTGTGGAGGCCGGCGCCGGGCGGGAGTTCGCCGCGGCGGTCGGCGCCGAGGCGATGCCCGCGGTCGTGCGGGACGCCTTCACCGCGTACGCCGGGGAGCAGTTGAGCCGGTACGGGGCCGGGGACGCGCGGGTGCGGGAGCTCGCCGGGCGGTACGGGACGTACTGCCGGCTCCTCGACCAGGGCCGCATGGCCGACCCGCTCCTCGCCGGCGCCCGCCCCGTCGGCGTCGCCGACTTCCGCGGCCTGGTCGCCGGGAAGAGCGTCTGCGTCGTCGTCGGGCCCGGCCGGTTCGAGGCCGCCGGCGACTACGAACTCGTCGTCCGCTGCGACGACTTCCCCGGCGGCGAGCGGGCCGATGTGCACGCCGTCGCCGATCCGGCCTGCACGTCGTGGCATCGGCCCGCCGGCGTCCGGCTGCTCTTCGCCGACCCGGGCGAGACGTGGCGGGAGGCGGTCCGCCGCGCGGTGCCCGGCGCGCAGGACGGGCTCGGCGACGCCTCGCTGCGCCGCCCGCTGCAGGACCCGGCGCTGCTCGGCGACGGCGCCTGGGGGCCGCAGACCAGCGCCGCGTTCACCGTGCTGCGGCTGCTGGACCACCTCGACGTCAGCCCGCGGCTCGACGTCCACGGCGCGGGCCGGCTGCGGCCCGAGGAGCGCCGCTGGATCGGGTCCCGGGCGAAGGACCGTACGAAGACGAGGACCGCCCTGCGATGACGCCTTCCGCCCCCCGCTCCCCCGCCGCCCCGCCGGCCGTCTCCCCCGGCGCGACCACCGACCCGGCCACGGGCCCGGCCGCCGACTCAGCCGCCGGCCCGGCCACCGGTTCGACCGCCGGCCCGGCCCCGGCCCCGCCCCGCGACGCCGCCCGCCCCGCGCCGGCCCCTGCGGCCCCCGCCTCCCGCCGCGCGCCCCGCACCGCCTTCGCCTGCCGCGTCGACGCCGCCGACCCCGGTCACGCCGCGGGGCTGCCCGCCCTGCTCCGCAGCCTCGCCCTGGCCAACCCCGGCGTCTGCGAGGACTTCCTGCTCCGCCACGACGGCCTGCCGGACGACGTGCTGGCCGCGGCCCGCCGGCTGCACCCCCGGATCGTCGAACTCCCCCTCGCCGACGGTGCCGCCGAGGACGCGTACGACAACGTCACAGAACTGCACCCCCGCTGGCTCGCCGCCGCCGACCTCGCCGTCCTGCGCGACCCGTCCGACGCGGCCCGCGCCCGCTACGACCTGACCGACGAGCAGTTCTGGCGCGCGTACTGCACGCTCCCCGCCCACCGCCAGCACCCCGAACTGCTCCTCCACTACGGCCCGCCCCTGCTCCGGCTGCGCCCCACCACCGACCTCGCCCGCCGCACCGCACTCGGGCTGCGCACGCTCGGCGCGTACGAGGAGGCCGTGGACGCGCTCTCCGCCGCCCGCCCGCGGGCCGACCAGCCGCGCTTCCACGAGACGATGGGCGCGGCACTGATGGCCGTCTCCCGCTACGACGAGGCCGAGACCCACCTCCTGCTCGCCGCCGCGGCCCCCGAGCTGGCACCGAAGGCGTTCAGCCAGCTCGCCCGGCTGGCCTGGCTGCGCGGCGACGAGGAGCGGTCGCGGGCGTACGCGCGCGAGGGCCTGGACGCCGAGCCGACCAACCGCACCTGCCGGGCGCTGCTCCACGGCGGCTACGGGCTGCCGGAGTTCGCGGGGCACCAAGGGGAGGCGTCGGTGGTCTCCACCCAGCTCGCGCACGCCGCCGCGTACGCCACCGGCCAGGAGAACGCCGGCGACAAGGTGCTGCCCGAGGCCGTCCGGCTCTGCTTCGGCCCCGATGCCTCCGCGCGCCGGTGGCACCCGGTGCCCGTGCACCGGCTCTTCGACGAGGAGGCGCTGGCGGAGGTCAACGCGCGCCGCGGCCTCGTCGTCGGCGGGGGCGGGCTGTTCCTGCCCGACACCTGGCCGAACGGCACCAGCGCGTGGCAGTGGAACGTGCCGGACGAGCTGCTGGCCCGTATCGACGTGCCGCTGGCCGTCTTCGCCGTGGGCTACAACGTCTTTCCCGGCCAGTCCTACCGCCGCAGCCGCTTCCGCGAGAGCCTCGCGGCGCTGGTGGAGCGCTCCGCGTTCTTCGGGCTGCGCAACCGCGGCTCGGTGGAGCGGGTACGGGAGCTGCTGCCGGCGCACCTGCGCGACCGGGTCGCGTACCAGCCCTGCCCCACCACCCTGATGCGGCTGCTCCAGCCCGGCTGGGACGGCGCCGCGGTCCAGCGCGCCGACACGGTGCTGGTCAACTGCGCGTACGACAGGGCGGGGATGCGCTTCGGCGGCGGCTACCCGCGGTTCCTGGACGCGATGGCGCGGGTGGTGCGCGCGCTGGGCGAGCGGGTGGAGGTGCGGGTGGCGGCGCACACGACGGCGGACGAGCAGTTCGCGCACGACCTGCGCCGGGAGCACGGGATCGCGCTGCCCGTGGAGGCGCTGTACGACCGCGGCAACGACGAGATCCGCGCCGCGTACCGCCGTACGCGGCTGGTCATCGGGATGCGCGGGCACGCGGGCATGATCCCCTTCGGGTGCGGCACGCCGGTGCTGAGCCTGGTCTCGCACCCGAAGCTCGCCTACTTCCTGGCCGACATCGACCGCCCGGAGTGGGGTGTGCGGGTGGACGACGAGCGGCTGGCGGAGGTGCTGGCGGAGCGGGCCGCGGCGGTGCTGGACGACCACGCTGCGGCGGTGGCGGACGTGCTGGACCGGCAGCGGCTGCTGTGGAAGGTGACGCAGGACAACCTGGCGGAGCTGCGGCCGGCGCTGGGCCTGGAGCGGTAGGGCCTGGAGCGGCCCCGGGAGGCGCCGTAGGCGCGCGGCGCCCGGCCCGGGTTAGATTCCCGGGATGAAGATACGCACAGGTGGCCCCGCCGACGTCCCCGCCATGCTCGCGCTGATGGACGGGGCGGTGGCGTGGCTGACGGAGCAGGGGCGGACCGGCCAGTGGGGCACGGAGCCGTTCTCGGGGCTGCCGGAGCGGGTGGCGCAGCTGGAGGCGTACGCCCGGGACTTCCTGGTACGGGTCGCGGAGACGCCGCAGGGCGGGGTCGCGGGGGTGAGCGTGCTCGCCGGGGAGCCGCAGGAGTTCGTACCGGCGGCCGGGGAGCCGGAGGTGTACGTCCGGCTGCTGGTCACGGACCGGGCGCTGCGCGGCGCGGGGGTGGGCGCGGCGCTGGTGGCGGACGCACGGGCGGAGGCGGCACGCCAGGGGGTGGGGCTGCTGCGGGTGGACTGCTACGGCGGCGGGGACGGCGCGCTGGCGGCGCAGTACGAGCGGCTGGGATTCACGCCGAGCGGGACGTTCGAGGTGGCGCGTCCCGGGCGGCCGGTGTGGCCGGGAAGGGTGCTGGAGATCCGGCTCTGAGGGGTCACTTCCACTTGCTGTGCCCCGGGCGGAACAGACATTCGGTGCCGACTTGGGAAACTTGTTCGAGGTCGTGTTGAAGAAGGGACCCATGGGTCAGTACCGTGCGTGTGCGTGGATGCAAACGAGCGAATCCGGGCGAGTTTTGCCCGAGTTGAACGCAGAGCCGATCATGTGGCCAAATATTTCTATTCGCATCTGTTTGCCCGCAATCCGGGGGTCCGCGAGCTCTTCCCCGCGGACATGTCCGAGCAGCGCGACCGCCTCTTCGCCGCCCTCACTCTCGTCGTGCAGCGCCTCGACGACCCGGATCTGCCGCGCTACCTGGCGACGCTGGGACGCGACCACCGCAAGTTCGACGCCCGCCCCGAGCACTACGCGGCGGTCGGCGAGAGCCTGATCGCCGCCCTGCGCTTCGGGCTGCCGAACACCTGGGACGAGGAGACCGAGCAGGCGTGGCTCGGCGCGTACAAGATCCTCTCCGAGGCGATGATCGGCGGCAGCGAGGAGGCGGAGAAGCAGCAGACGCCGCGCTGGTGGGACTGCCGGGTCGTCGCCCGCCACCGGGCCGCCCCGGGGGTCACGGTCCTCACCCTCCTCCCGGACCGGACGCTGCCGTACGCCGCGGGGCAGTTCGTCAGCGTCTCCGCGCCGCAGGTGCCGCGGGTGTGGCGCCCGTACTCCATCGGCTGCGCCGCGCGCGCCGACCGCACGCTGGACCTGCACGTCAGCCGGGTCGACGGCGGCCTGCTGAGCCCGTTTCTGGTGGATCGGATCACCCCGAACGACACCCTCCGCCTCGGCGCCCCGGCAGGCACGGCGGTCCTCCCGAAGCACGCGGGCCAGCCGGTGACCTTCATCGCGGCGGGCACGGGCTGGTCCCCGGTACGGGCACTGCTGGAGGACATGGTCCGCCGCTGGACGCCCACTACGGCCCGGCTGTTCCTGGTGGCCCGCAGCCGGGAGCACATCTACGACCCGGAGGCCGTCGAGGCGCTGCGCAAGCACCACTCGTGGGTGGACGTCACGGTGATCACACCGGAGCGCATGGAGCGCCAGGGCGCGGCGGCCCGCCGCCTGGAGACGGCCCTCGCGGCACACACGGACTGGCCGGAGCACCGGGTGTACGTGTCGGGCCCGGCGCAGTTCATCACGGACACCCGGGAGTTGCTGCGGGGGTTCGGAACGCCGCCGGAACAGATCGCGTACGACCATGTGCCGTCCCCGGAACGGTCGAAGCGGGACCCGGGGCACGCGGGGTGGTTCCTGCAGCCGTCGGAGCCGCAGTGGATCAACCCGGCGGACCGCTGAGGGCGGGGCATATTCCGGGGGTACGTGCGACTTCACCACTGCCAACTGTCGGCAGTGAGGAGGGAAGGCGCCGCAGGAACCCGGCCGCGGGTGACGGGCGGGACCCGGAGGACGACGGAAGCGGGGGTACGAAATCAGCCGGGGCGGCCCCGGCGCGGGGCGGACCTGCGAGACGTGCCACCGGCCGTCCGGGGGCCGGGTACGGGGGTGAGCGCACGCCACGGGGACAAACTCCGGGTAACCCCCAAGCCAAACACGCACAAACCACCCACGCGACCCGACTGTTGCCCAACGAGACGCACCCCACCGCACACCGACGCCGCCATACGGCACCTGGGTGGTGGGTACTGGCCCCTGCCGACGACCGCAGCGGAGCTGCTGCGGTCGACGATCACCGCCGTCCAGGCCCATACGGGTGAACGCGACGACCGCCGTGGGACTCTCCCGCCCGACGCCCAGGCCCCCGCCCTGCACGCCCCGCCACCCGATCGGGCCGTCCCGGGTGTCCCGGGGCCCGGGTGGCGCCGAGGATGACCCCACCGGGGACTTCTCCACAGGAGGCGCGTGTGACGGGCAGCGACGGCGACGGCGGAGAGGACAGCGCCATGGGCGACGAGGTCTACCAGCCCAACGCCTCCGGCGCGCCCGATGACGGGGCGCAGGACGACGAGGGGCTGCTGCCGCCCGAGGACACCCTCGACGGGTACGTCGACCCTCTGGACGAGGGGTACTCCCCGCCCGAGCGGCCCCGGGGCGTCGAGCACACCGGTGTCACCGCCGGCGAGCAGCGCCGCGGCGAGTCGCTGGACGAGCGGCTCGCCGAGGAGGTCCCCGATCTGCCCGTCTTCCCCGACGACGACGGCGTCGGGGACATGGCCGACAGCGACGGTGAGCTGATCGACGCCGAGGTCGGCGACCTCCGGGCCGGGCGCCTCGTCGCGCCGGACGAGGGCGCGCACGAGGACGAGGAGAAGGACATGGTCGCCAAGGACGCGGGCATCAACGGCGCCGCCGCCTCCGCGGAGGAGGCCGCCGTCCACGTCGTCGACGAGGAGGAGGAGGACCGCTCGCTCGACGATCTCCCTTGAGAACGGGCGCCGAACCGCGTCCGCAGCCGCAGCCCCGCAGCCGCAGCCACGTCCCGTAGCCCCAGTCACGTAGCCCCAGTCACGCAACCGCAGTCACGCAACCGCAGCCCCGTACCGCAACGGCCGCCCCCGCCTCACTCCGGGTGCGTCACCAGCACCTCCACCCCGTCCGCCTGCAGCGCGTCCAGGTCCGCCGGCGGGATGCCCGAGTCGACGATGACCAGGTCGAACGCCGTCACCGGGGCGAGCTGGTACAGGCCCCTGCGGTGGAACTTCGTGTGGTCGACCAGGAGGATCTTGCGGGCGCAGGCTTCCATCAGCGCGCGTTTGACCGCGACCGTCTCCTGCGACTGGTGGTAGCAGTGGCCGCGGGTGATCGCCGTCGTGGAGGCGAAAAGGGTGTCGGCGTAGAGGCTGGTGACCGCGTCGACCGTGCGCAGGCCGAGGAAGGCGTCGTACGCGGGGTAGTACGTGCCGCCCAGGGAGATCAGCTCGATGCCGGGGCTGCCGGCGAGGACCTGGGTGACCGGGACGAAGTTGGTGATGACGGTCAGCGGGGCCTGCTGGGTGAGCAGGCGGGTCAGGGCCAGGGCCGTGGTGCTGTCGTCGATGATGATCGACTGGCCGGACTTGACCAGCGGCAGCGCGGCGCGGGCCAGGGCGTTCTTCTCCGCCGTCATCGCCTGGGTGCGGTGGCGTACGTCGCCGTGGAAGGCGGTCGAGGGCTGGGCGGTGGCGCCGCCGCGGACCTTGCGGAGCCAGCCTCTGCTCTGCAGGTGGTCGAGGTCCCGGCGGATGGTCATGGGGGTCACGCCGAGTTCGTCGGCCAACTGCTCGATGCGGACGAACCCTTCGTCCACGACGCGGCCTTTGATCTGTTCTCTACGCTCCCGCGGCTTTCGCCCGCTCATGTCGGCCGGCTGCCGGGTCTCTGCCCCCATGGAAACTCCTGTTCTCTTTCTGTGAAGTGAACATTCCCGCGTCCGGTTGCTACGCGCTACTCAGCGCGGCGTACGAAGCGGATGGCGACGCGACTGCCTGCGCTGCCATAGCCCCCCACCGCATCAGCCATCGACTCGATGTTAGCCGCCCCTGATCGACCGAACACACAAAGGGGTGCATAGCCGGGGTCCATTGTTCATTTTCTGAGGCCCGTTGACACGAATGAAACATCCGAGTTTCGTGTGCGTCGCCTTCCAAGCGCCCAGCGCCTCCAGCGCCAGCGCCCCCAGCGCCCACGGGCAAGGACACGAGCAAGGAGTGGAACATGAGAAGACTGGCCAGTTTTGCTCTCGCCGGCATCCTCGCCACCGGCGCACTGACCGCGTGCGCCGAGGAACCCGGCGGTTCGGGTGACGACGGCGAGGGCGGCGGCACCGGGGCCGGCAAGGTCGCGTTCCTCATGCCTGACCTGGCCTCCACGCGCTACGAGCAGTACGACGCCCCGCTGTTCAAGAAGCGCATGGGCGAACTCTGCGACGAGTGCAAGGTCATCTACCAGAACGCCGACAGCGACGCCGCCCTCCAGCAGCAGCAGGCCAACTCCGCCATGGCGCAGGGCGCCAAGGTCATCGTCCTGGACCCGGTCGACTCCGAGTCGGCGGCGACCATCGTGCAGACCGCGCAGTCGCAGGGCGTCAAGGTCATCGCGTACGACCGGCCGATCCCCACCAAGCCCGCCGACTTCTACGTCTCGTTCGACAACGAGGCGATCGGCCAGTCCATCGGCCAGTCGCTCGTCGACCACCTCGACAAGGAGTCCGCCAAGGGCGGCATCCTCCAGGTCAACGGCTCGCCGACGGACGCCGCCGCCGGGCTGATCAAGAAGGGCATCCACAAGGCCGTCGACGACAGCGGCTACAAGCTGCTCGCCGAGTACGACACACCCGACTGGTCGCCGGAGAAGGCCCAGCAGTGGGTGAGCGGCCAGATCTCCCAGTACTCCGGCCAGATCGCCGGTGTGGTCGCGGCCAACGACGGTACCGGCGGCGGTTCGATCGCCGCGTTCAAGGCGGCCGAGGCCCAGGTCCCGCCGGTGACCGGCAACGACGCGGAGCTTGCGGCCGTTCAGCGGATCATCGCGGGCGACCAGTACAACACCATCTCCAAGCCGATCAAGACCGTCGCGGAGGCCGCCGCCGAGGTCACGTACGCCTTCATGGAGGGCGAGAAGCCGAAGCCCGACACCCAGCTCTTCGACACGCCGTCCCAGCTCTTCCAGCCGACTGTCGTGACGCAGGAGAACCTCAAGGAGGTCATCTTCGGCCCCGACGGCGTGCTTGAGGTCGACAAGGTCTGCACCCGCGAATACGCCAAGGACTGCGACAGCCTCGGGATCAGCTGACCGGTACGCGGCACCTGGCCACCCGGTCTCCCACCCGCTTCCCACCCCGCGAAACGAAAGGAAAAGGGTCACGATGACAGCCCCCGCCGCCCCGGCCGCGCCCACCGTGCTGTCCCTGCGCGGCGTCAGCAAGCAGTTCGGCGCCGTCGCCGCGCTCACCGGCATCGACCTCGACGTGGCCGCCGGCGAGGTGGTGGCCGTCGTCGGCGACAACGGCGCCGGCAAGTCCACGCTGGTGAAGATCCTGTCGGGGGTCTACACCCCCGACGGGGGCACCATCTCCTTCCACGACCGGGAGGTCTCGCTCGGCTCCCCGGCCGACGCGCAGGCCATCGGCATCGCCACCGTCTTCCAGGACCTGGCGCTGTGCGAGAACCTCGACGTCAAGGCGAACCTCTTCCTCGGCCAGGAGCTGCGGCCCTGGATGCTGGACGAGGTCACCATGGAGACCCGCTCCTGGGAGCTGCTGCGCGAGCTGTCGGCCCGTATCCCCACCCTCGACGTGCCGGTGGCCGCCCTCTCCGGCGGCCAGCGGCAGACGGTGGCGATCACCCGGGCGCTGCTGGGCAGGCCCGAGGTCATCCTCCTCGACGAGCCGACCGCCGCGCTCGGCGTGGCGCAGACGGCCGAGGTGCTGAACCTCATCGAGCGGCTGAAGGGCAACGGCCTCGGCGTCGTCATGATCAGCCACAACATGGACGACGTACGGGCCGTCGCCGACCGGGTGGCGGTGCTCCGCCTCGGCCGCAACAACGGCGTCTTCGACGCCCGCACCGTCACCTCGGAGCAGGTCGTGGCCGCGATCACCGGCGCGGTGGACAACGTGGTCGCGCAGCGCGCCGCCCGCGTAGCCGCAGCCGGCGAGGCGCGGACGGACGCGGCTGTGCGAAAGGAGCAGGAACTGCCGTGACATCCCTGGACACTCCGCTGGGCAAGACCGCCGACCGGCAGGACGAGCGGCTGACGACGCCCCAGGGCATCGGCGACAGCGTGCGCGCCGCCGTCCGCCGCACCCGCGACGGCGACCTCGGCATGCTGCCCGTCGTCGGCGGCATCGTGGTCATCTGGACGATCTTCCAGGCGCTGAACCAGACCTTCCTGTCCAGCACCAACCTGGTGAACCTGGCCTTCGAGATGGTGCCGCTCGGCGTCATCGCCCTGGGCATCGTCTGCGTGCTGCTGGTCGGCCAGATCGACCTGTCGGTCGGCTCGGTCAGCGGCGTCTCGGCCGCGGCCACCGCCGTGGTCATGGTCAAGCACGAGCAGCCGCTGGTGTGGGCCCTGGCCGTCGCGATCGCCGGCGGCTGCGCGATCGGCTGGCTCTACGGCCAGATACTCAACCGCTTCGGCGTGCCCAGCTTCGTCGTCACCCTGGGCGGGCTGCTGGCCTTCCTGGGTGTGCAGTTGTGGCTGCTGCGCGACCAGAACGCCATCAACATCCCGTTCGACTCGCCGCTGGTGAAGTTCGCGCAGGTGTGGTTCGTCCCCGAGGCGCTGGCCTACGTCTTCGCGGTCGCGGCGGCCGGCGGGTTCCTCGCCGTGGGCTGGGTACGGGCCCGCAGCCGGCGCCGCGCCGGGCTGTCGTCGGCGTCGATGCAGTGGCTCGGGCTGCAGGCCGGACTGCTGGCCGCGGCGCTGCTGTTCACGGTCTACTACCTGAACCGCACCCGCGGCGTCCCCTGGATGTTCATGCTCTTCGTCAGCCTGGTGCTGATGGTGCACTACGTCCTCACCAAGACGAAGCTCGGCCGGTCCCTGTACGCGGTGGGCGGCAACGCGGAGGCGGCCCGCCGGGCCGGCATCAACGTCCGGGCCGTCTACACCTCCGCGTTCGTCATGTGCTCCGCACTGGCGGCGACCGGCGGCGTGCTGGCCGCGGCGCGGCTGGCGGCGGCGAACCAGTCGACTGGCACCGCGGACGTCAACCTCAACGCCATCGCCGCCGCGGTCATCGGCGGCACCAGCCTCTTCGGCGGCCGGGGTTCGGCGTTCGCGGCGCTGCTGGGCGTGCTGGTCATCCAGTCGATCTCCAGCGGTCTGACGCTGCTCAACCTGGACTCCTCGTACCGCTTCATCATCACGGGCCTGGTGCTGCTCGTCGCCGTGGCCCTGGACTCCGCGGCCCGCCGGTCGCGGCAGGCACACGGAAGGGGCTGACGGCATGGGGACCGAGGACAGGACCGCCATCGCGATCGACGCCGGCACCACCGTCGTCAAGGTCGTCGGCTACGGCCCGGACGGCGAGGAGCTGACGACCGCCCGGCGCCCGACCCGGGTGACGCGGCCCCGGCCGGGCTGGGCCGAGCAGGACATGGCCGTCGTGTGGGACGCGGTGGCCTCCGCCGTCCGGGAGGTGGTCCAGGCGCTGCCCGCGCCGCCCGCGTTCGTCGCGGTGACCGGGCAGGGCGACGGGGCCTGGCTGGTCGGCGCCGACGGCGAGCCCACCGGTCCCGCGGTGCTGTGGAACGACGGCCGCGCCGCCGGCATCGTCGGCGGCTGGGAGCGGGACGGGACCGTGGACGAGGCGTTCCGCATCTGCGGCTCGCGGCTGTCCACCGGCATGCCGAACGCCGTGCTGGCGTGGCTGCGCGCGCACGACCCGGACCGTATCGCCCGCTCCCGGCACCTGCTGACCTGCGGCGGCTGGCTGTTCTACAAGCTCACCGGGCAGGCGGCGGTGGACGAGTCGGAGGCCGCGGCGCCGTTCCTGGACATCGCCGAACGCACCGTCTCGGACCGGCTGTTCGAGCTGTACGGGCTTGAGTGGGCCCGCGACCTGCTGCCGCCGCTGCGCGACGACGACCACCGCGTCACCGCGCTGGACGCCGCCGCCGGCGCCGAGACCGGGCTGCCGGAGGGCATCCCGGTGGTGCTGGCGCCGTACGACATCTGCGCCACGGCGATCGGATCCGGCGCGGTCAGCGCGGGCCGCGCGTGCACCATCCTCGGCACCACGCTCTCCACCGAGATCGTCACCGACGCTCCCCCCGCTGCGGGCCCGGACGGCAGCGCCGCCGGCGACCCCGTGGGCATCACCGTCCCGCTCGGCGTCCCCGGCCACTACCTGCGCGCCTTCCCCACCATGAGTGGCGGCGACATGCTCGACTGGGGCGCGAAGCTGCTCGGTCTTGCCTCGGCCGCCGAGTTGATGGAGCTGGCCGAGCGCGGCTCGGAGCACACCGCCGGGGTGCGGTTCATGCCGTACCTCTCCCCCGCGGGCGAGCGCGCGCCGTTCTTCGACCCGGCCGCCCGCGGCTCGCTGACCGGCCTGTCGCTGGACAGCGGCCGGGAGGACGTGGCCCGCGCGGTGGTGGAGGGGGTCACCCTGGCCATCCGCGACTGCCTCGCCGCCTCCCCGGCCGAGCCGGGCCTGCTGACCCTCAGCGGCGGCGGCACCCGCAGCGCGTTCTGGATGCGGCTGATCTCCGACGTCACGGGCGTGCCCGTGGCGATCCCCGCGGACACCGAGATCGGCGCCCGCGGCGCGTGGCTGAGCGGCGCCGTGGCCACCGGCCGGGAGCCGGATTTCGCGACGGCGGCGGCCCACCAGGTGCGTATCGCCGCGTCGTACGAACCGGACCCGGCCCGCGCCGCCGACGGCCGCTACGCCGAGTTCCTGCGCCTGCGCGAGCTGCACCGGCCGGTGTGGGCGCTGGGCCAGGAGCGTACGGCTGACGGGGCCGGCGCATGAGTAGCCCTGTGTCAAGCCGCGTTCGGTTGATCTTGGTTGAGGAGGGTCTGGAGGGCTCTGTGCCGGGTGGGGTCGTAGGCGACGCCGTCTTGCCAGCAGTGCCAGATCACGAACAGCCAGGCGCGGGCGAGGATGCGGACGGCGTGTGGGTGGTCGTGTCCGCGGGTTCGGGCGCGGTTGTAGAGGCTGGCGGCCCAGGGGTTGGCGTGGCGGGAGTCTGCGGCGAAGTCGCAGACGGCGTCGCG